>NZ_JAHHPS010000296.1:0-2978 GCF_024606275.1 Endozoicomonas sp. SESOKO4
TTTTTAGACCAATTTATTGCAACCGCAGTAGGACAGCCTTAAGTCCGACAGGCTGTTAGCAAAAGACTACTCATTCTGCTGAACTTTTTTGGGAGGAGCCCTGTGGAAAATCTGGCTCAAGTGTCGTACGCACTCGATACTTTCTACTTTCTGATGTCCGGTGCGCTGGTAATGTGGATGGCCGCCGGTTTTGCCATGCTCGAAGCTGGTCTGGTCCGTTCTAAAAACACGGTTGAGATTCTGACCAAAAACATCGCACTGTTTGCGATTGCCTGCACCATGTACCTGCTTTGTGGTTACGCTATTATGTACCCCGGGGCTAATGAGGGCGGTATCCTGCCGGTTCTGGGTTCGTTGATCGGTACTGAAAACACGGTTGAAGCCGTGACTGCAGGTGGCGATGATGCGCCATACTATTCTGCACGTTCAGACTTCTTCTTCCAGGTGGTCTTCGTTGCGACTGCAATGTCCATCGTTTCCGGTGCGGTTGCCGAGCGCATGAAGCTCTGGTCTTTCCTGCTGTTTGCGGTCTTTATGACTGGCTTCATCTATCCCGTACAAGGTTTCTGGAAATGGGGTGGTGGATTCCTGAACGAAGCAAACTTCCAGGACTTCGCAGGTTCCGGTGTTGTTCACATGGCCGGTGCTGCTGCGGCTCTGGCAGGTGTTCTGCTGCTGGGTGCCCGTAAAGGCAAATACGGTAAAGACGGTGCTGTTAACGCAATCCCGGGTGCCAATCTGCCTCTCGCTACTCTGGGTACCTTTATTCTGTGGCTGGGATGGTTCGGCTTCAATGGCGGTTCTCAGTTGAAGCTGTCTGACGTTGAAAACGCGAACGCTGTCGCCCAGATTTTTGTCAACACCAATGCTGGTGCTGCGGGTGGTGTCATTGCTGCCCTGATTGTAGCTCGCATCCTGTTCGGCAAGGCTGACCTGACTATGGCCCTGAACGGTGCTCTTGCCGGCCTGGTATCCATCACAGCTGAGCCCCTGACACCGACTGCAGTATCTGCCACTCTGATTGGTGGTGTCGGTGGTGCTTTGGTTGTCTTCGCCATTCTGGCTCTGGACAAGCTACGCATTGACGATCCAGTGGGTGCCATCTCTGTACACGGTGTTGTAGGAATCTGGGGTCTGCTGGCAGTACCTTTGACCAACGACGGTGCGACTTTCAGCGCTCAGCTGTTGGGCATTGCCTCCATCTTCGCCTGGGTATTCATCGCTTCCCTGATCGTCTGGGCTGTTATCAAGCAGATACTCGGTCTGCGTATCACTGAAGAAGAAGAGTATGAAGGTGCTGACCTGACGGAATGCGGCATGGAAGCTTACCCTGAGTTTATGGGTAAACAGTAACAAGAAGTAGGTGATTAAAAAGAGCTGTCGCCGCGTGCATGACCTGACATATAACTTTTAGCGATGACATAAAGCGACAACTCTTCCAAACGAGACCTCGGCAACAATACTTCAAGTTTTGTGTGACCGGGGTTTTTTTATGTGCCAAAGAACACTTGAGCTGAGACAGTAAAAAAGGGACGCCGGATTAAACGGCTTCTGTCTACTGATATTTTTCAGAACTCACATACCCGTTAGAACTGTGTCGACGCGTCCGACTATAATCAATTTCAATATATTCAAACATCGCCTGATGCATCTGCTCCCCCGTTCATCATAGGCGTATAAACCTGTGTTTCTACTTTCAAAGAATGACAGCAGCTTTCAACTCGGGCATTAGTTCAGCAATCACCTTTACGACTCTTACTTTGCTCTCATTCATCTTTGCAGAGGATGTTTCTGAAGGTTTTTGAGCTATACCGGTTTCCTCGACCACGAAGTCAAGTGTCTAAAGACAGAACTCTGGAGAATGGCAATGGGCATTGCAAAGAGCTGGTCTATTGCGGGTTTGTTTACCTTATTGGCAGCAAGCTGTATGCAGACAGTAGCTCAAACGGCTGTTACTGCCCGGCCAACAATGCAACCTCCACTGATCCACGAGATTAATATAGATCCGAACATGTTGCCGGTAACGGTTGCTCCAACACCCACAGGAGGCGTTGCCCCACCAAGCCATTGTGGGCCCCACAGGGTTATGAGTGTCTCATGGAATATGAACAGTACGCTCATGGCTGTGGGAATGGGTTCCGGCAGTGGCACTTCCGGATGTCCTTTTTCAGGCCCCGTACAAATCTTTGATATGAGTGACCCGGTGAGGCCCAGACTCCTGCACACCTTTCACGATGCTAAAAACTGGGTGAGGAATGTTGCCTTCAATCACGACGGTACCCGACTGGCAGTCGGGGGGGATGAGAATGAGGTCAGGATTTATGACCCAGTGAACCTGTCCACTCCCCTTGCCACCCTGTCCGATGCGACAAGCCCGATACGCAGCGTTAAATATGATCACGGCGGCACTCAGCTGGCAGTCGGAGCACAAGATAATAAGCTCAGGATTTATGACCCAAGGAACCTGTCCATTAGTCCGACAATTCTGACCGACGCAGCAGGTTGGGTAATGGACATTGACTACAACCCCGACGACACCGAACTGGCAATAGTATCGAGAGACTACAGGCTCAGGGTTTATGAGCCGAGGGATCTGTCCAATGCCCCGCAAGCTGTGATCACTTATCTTGATCAAATGCGGAGCGTTAAATTCAACCACGACGGCACACTGCTGGCAACTGGGGGAAGAGATCTTAGATCCAGGGAAAACAGGGTTGTAGTTTATGACATAAATAACCTGGCCAGCACGAAATATACTCTGTTGGGTGCGACAAACACGGTCATGAGCATTGACTTCAATCACGACAGCACCCGACTCGCCGCTGGGTCGGCTGATCAGAAGGTTAGAATATATGACATGTTGAATCCACCCGGCGTTCTGTACACCCTCTCTGATGCGACAGATGTTGTACGGAGCGTTAACTACAACCACGACGGCACCCTGCTGGCAGTCGGGGCGGAGGATGGAAAGGTCAGGA
>NZ_JAHHPS010000297.1:0-1593 GCF_024606275.1 Endozoicomonas sp. SESOKO4
CGCTATAGTGATCGCTTTCAAAGAATCATAAAGGAAGAATCACTATGGGCCTTGGCGGTATCAGTATCTGGCAACTGTTAATCGTACTGTTGATTGTTGTCATGCTGTTTGGCACCAAACGACTTAAAGGTCTTGGCAGCGACCTGGGTGGAGCTATCAAGGGTTTCAGGAAGAGCATCAGCGATGACTCCGGTTCTTCAGAAAACCTTGCGACCAATAACCAGGACAATGACAAGAACAGGGAACTGAGTCATAACAAAGCCTGAGGACTGTCAGCGTGTTTGATATTGGCTTTGCCGAACTGCTGGTTATCTCGGTACTCGGTCTGGTGATTCTGGGGCCCGAGCGCTTACCTCACGCAATAAAAACCGGCCTGCAGTGGATCAACTACCTGCGTAGCAGCGCCAGCAATATAAAAGAAACGGTTAACAGAGAGCTAAAGGTCGATGAGATCAAACAGGATCTTCAGCTGGACGAGCTGAATCAACAGGTTCGATCTCTGAAACAAGAAGCAACCGTAGCCACTGAAAATCCCTCCAAACCATCCGATTCCAACATAAAGGCGGCCTGAGTGCTGCCTTTATTGGATGCCTGCCGAGACATTTATGAAGACTGAAACCCCGACGGTTCAATCAGAACAACCCCTGATTCAGCATCTACTTGAGTTACGAACTCGCGTACTGAAAAGCATGGTGGTCACCCTGCTGTTCTTTGCCGTACTGTTTTACTTTTCCAATGACATTTATGAGCTGGTGTCTGAACCCCTGCGCTTGTTGATGCCCGAAGGCACCAGCATGATAGCCACCGATGTTGCCTCCCCTTTCTTTGCTCCATTTAAACTCAGCTTGGTACTTTCCCTATTTCTGGCCATTCCCTTTATTCTTCATCAGGTCTGGGGATTTATTGCTCCCGGCCTGTACAAGAATGAAAAGCATCTGGCCATCCCATTGCTCATAACCAGCGTCATACTCTTTTATGCCGGTGTCACCTTTGCCTATTTTGTGGTGTTTCCATTGATCTTTGGTTTCTTCACCACGACCGGACCTGAAACGGTCACCATGATGACTGACATCAGCAGCTATCTGAACTTTATTCTTAAACTGTTTTTTGCCTTTGGGCTGGCCTTCGAAATCCCTGTCGCAACACTGTTACTGATCTGGTCTGGCATTAGCACCGTTGAATCCCTGTCCAGGAAACGTCCTTACATCGTAGTAGGCTGTTTTGTGATCGGTATGCTTCTGACACCACCCGACGTGATATCCCAGAGCCTGCTGGCTGGACCTATGTGGCTGTTGTTTGAGCTTGGACTTTTGTTTGCCCGGATGACGCCTTTTATGAAAAAGTCTTCTTGAGAATGAACGAACCCGCGTCAAGATCCGTATTTATCGGGAAAGCCTGGCAAGATTTAAAGCGAGTAGCAGGCCATTTTCGGCCTGCAAAAAACCATAGACTCAAGCAACCAAAAAACCCACATAACTACTGTTTTTATTAGAAAAAAAATAAAAAAAGAAATAAAACCGACATTTAGCCGGAAGCTAAATAGGCAATTAGACGCTTTATAAACCGTCAAATAGACGCTAGAGTAATAGACAA
>NZ_JAHHPS010000298.1:0-1702 GCF_024606275.1 Endozoicomonas sp. SESOKO4
GGTCACTGAGAATGGCGTGGCCCTGTTTGAATCCGATGCCATCGCTGAATATCTGGAAGAAGCTTATCCCGCATTGCAGCCTGGCTTGAGTGCAGAGCAGAAAGCACTGAATCGCGCCTGGAGCTACCTGGGCAGTAAGCAGTATCTGGTCCAGTGCGCTGCCCAGAGAAGTCAGGATGCTCCGACTCTGATCAAGCGCGCCGGGAAGCTCGCCAGTGCCTTTGCCAAAGTGGAGAAGGTTTTGGGTGAGCACCTATTCTTCAACAGTGATTCACTAAGCATGGTCGATCTGGCGTGGCTGGCCGTGTTGCATCGTGCTCATCTCATTCAAGAAAACACGGGCTATGACTTCCTGACCTTTTATCCCAAAACTAAAGCATGGCAAAAAAGTCTGCTGGCTACCGGACTGGCCGAAAAGAGTGTCGCCGAAGACTTTGATGAAAAGTTCACAGGCTTTTATCTGTCTGGGGAGACCTTTCTGGGCCGCTGTGAACAGGGAGGGGATTGCAACGCCTCTAATCTCGAAGAGTGCAGCATAGAAGCGGACTGCTGCAAGACAAAAGCCGTGACTTGTAGGGATTCTGGCAATAGCTGCGGATGTTAAGCATCTGCTTTGGATGGATGGCCTGTTCGAATAGCATTTATGGGTGTTTTTTCGGATAGTTGGCATGGCTTTTCCTGATACCCTTTTGACCACTGAAAACAAACATTTGAGAGGGTGTAAGGATGAGCAAAATGTACGAGCAGTTCGCCAGGGACTACGAGAAAGCCATTGTCGATAATATTTACAATGGCAATCTGGAGCGTCCGTCTTTAATTGCTATGTTGCCTGAACTCGCCGGGAAAAATGTTCTTGATCTGGGGTGTGGGCCGGGTGTCTACGCAGAGTATTTGCTCAATCAGGGTGCATCGGTGACTGCGGTTGATGTCTCCCAGGAAATGATTGAGATCGTCATAGAGAAGTTGGGTGATAAGGTTCAAGCTTATCCGCAGGATCTCTCCCGGGGGCTGCCGCAAGAAAAAGATGCCAGCTATGACATCATTATTTGTCCTCTGACTGTGCATTACATTGAAGACGTCAGCTTGTTGTTCGGTGACGTTAAGCGCCTGCTGAAACAGGGAGGCGTATTTATTTTTTCTACCCATCACCCGGTAGTGGATTTAGAAGTGTCACCTTCAGACAACTACTTTCAAAAAGAGCTGGTCACGGAAGAGTGGGATACGGTGGGTCATCTTGTCGAAGTAAGCTTCTACCGTCGTTCATTGACAGAGTGGTTTGAGAGCCTGGCTTCAGTGGGTCTCTGTGTTACTCAGCTGTCAGAAGGAAAACCGACAGAGCGCATGAAGTCTCTCTGTGCTGAAAGTTATAAAAGGTTATCCACAACGCCTCACTTTATTTTCTTTAAGTGTGAAGTCAGGTAAGCACCTTTTTATAACCTTCAACTCCAAAAGCCATTGCACATTTGAGCTAACACTGAAACCATTGGCCGACCTGATAAAAATTAATTTAAAGGAAGTCTTGCTATGTCTGGGGGAGTTTTCAGACGGTGCGGTATCACCGCCAGTCTTTTAGTTGCTTGCTTTAACGTGCAGGCAATGGCCGCGAATATGAGTGATGATCTTGCTCCGGAGGCTGCAACAGGATTTCAACAAAAGAGTCTGGTAAAAGCCAGCAAACATATGGTGGTGGCGGCCAATCCGC
>NZ_JAHHPS010000299.1:0-2129 GCF_024606275.1 Endozoicomonas sp. SESOKO4
CCAACGCTTTGGTGGACAAAGTCACTATCTTTTTCGCCAGGGCTGCTCCTCTGCCAGTTTCAGTAAAGATAGCAAGCAATTGTGTGTCAGTTGGACGTTTGACAACCAAATAGCCTGCTTTGAGCAATCGGCTGGAGATTGGCGACCTATAACGGTACTGATACCGGCTATTGATGAGGTGGTTATTGATCAACCCGTTGGGGCTACCTTCGCAGATGCACACTTGTTGGTTATCCATAGAGGTGGAGAGTTAGTTTTATGCCCTCCCAAGATGGTTAATCAAACCACTGGCACGGGTCCTGCTCACTATTCCTACCAAGCTCTTGGTTGTCGGTTGTATTCCCATCAATGTCAAACCGCTACCGGGCAGCAGGCCATGACCCAACAGGTTTGTTCATTCAATCCGTGTGAGAATGCCATGTTTCCACCGAATGGGGAGGGAGTGGAGGATACCATCGAGTCAAGCTGGCCAGACCTGGGAAAACTGGATGAAATCCGACAGTACTACAGCAATACCTTTTTGATTGCTGGCGAGCGGGGCTTGCACGTTGTTCAGTTTGACAATGGTAGCATCTGTTATCAAACAACTCTGGCCAGCCCCCATGGAAGTGCGGATTGGCCGGGAAACCGAATTACGTTTGACTTCAGTGGTGACCAGCTAGTGGTCGGTAGTCGCTTTAATCATTCCGTCCATCTCCTGCAGATTCATCAAGCGGGTGGTCGGCCCCTTGGTTCGTTTTCACCATTGCGGGTTGCTTCGATGATGTCGCTAGTGACCACGTTGTTTAACGCTGTTGCTATTTTGCGATGCTGGTGACTCACTTTTTGTTTGCAAAATGATGATGGCCTGTTATCCGTTTTTGAAGGGGGTCGGAATACCCCTGTATGTCGGACCCTCAGGTTTTTCTACGCCTTAAATTACCGAAAAATTACAACAAATGGAGATACAACGTGATTGACAGTAACCTTTGGCGCTGCCCTGGTGGCACTCATCCACGACGATCAGGTCAAAGAAGTCGGGCGAGAATTGCCTGAAGATGTAATGCTCTTCTTTCTTGCCCGTCACCGCCTGGTAAAGCACCCGGCAAAGGCATCTGTGCTTTGGTAATTCATTTTGATTCCCTTCTGTTAATTGCCTACATTGGTAGGCCAATGGAGGTATTTTATGGAAAACTTGTACGACACTGATTTCTACACATGGTCCTACCAACAAGCTGAGCTTATCAGGCAAGGCCGTTTTGATGAACTGGACATTGACAACCTGGTTGAGGAAGTTGAGGACATGGGTAGAGCCCGTTACCGTTCTGTAGATAGCCGTTTGTCTCAATTACTCATGCACGCTCTTAAATGGCAGATGCAGGTTGGAAAAAATGATCTGCATGAGATGGATCGTTGGTTCCGAAGTTGGTCAACCAGTATTGCCAAGCAGCGGGACGCCATAGAGAAAGAGCTTCAGGAAAATCCTGCTCTCAATAGCAAATTGACTGAGATTTTTCCGAAGGCTTATGATTATGCCCGAAAGCTGGCCGCCAGAGAGATGCTGTGCAAACCCGACGCTTTCCCGACTGAATGCCCATGGACCTACGAACAAGTCATGACAGAAGACTGGCTGCCGGAGGCGGACCATGACTGATTTATACAAATTCTGTTTCGACTTCCATAGTCGCCAGATGGTCTGGAAGGCGGTGTAGGTTTTGCCGGTACCAGAGGCCATGACCAGCAGGATACGATCCTGGCCCTTGGCGATGGCCTCAATGGTCCGTTTGATGGCGTTGGCCTGATAGTAGCGCGGACGTTTGCCGTCCTTGTTGATATAGAAGGGGCGCTGATGCTTTTACGAACGGAGTATCAAGATGGTCGGCGTATTCCAGTGCCTGTTGCCGACCTGCTCCCACACTGTGGTTATTATCTTTGGCTTCAATGATGGCGATTGGCAGGCCGTCCCGTTAGAAGAGCAGTTAGTCAGCCCGCCTTTCTCCCCTCCCCCGGCTGTGGAGTGTGCCTTTGACGGTTATACGACCAACGGCAAAGGTAACTTCTTCGCGAATTTGCGTGTGTATGTTCCAGCCGGATTTCTCTAGCAGCCTGTCGGACTTAAGCGTCCGTAGCGAGGATTGCAAGAAATTGAG
>NZ_JAHHPS010000300.1:0-4734 GCF_024606275.1 Endozoicomonas sp. SESOKO4
AGTGGTTTTCTGTACAGGCTGTTTCTGAAACGACCTCCAATTAAGCGTGTTTTTGTTTAGTTTCACTAACCTCCACGTTATGAACTTTCATTTCTAAAACCGGCTCTAAGCTTTCAATCCATTTTAAATGCCCTTTCCGAACGAGGATAAATACTGACTTTGGAACCCGGGATGAATCAGGTACGAACACTATGGACAGCATTTCCGACATTATCGGCTCCTTGCCACCAACTAAACGAACTCGATTGGAAGGGGTGCCAACGGGTTTCAGTCTGGGCAGGGAAGTGACTTTACCGGACAAAATTGAACCCACATTCTTCCACTTACCCATAGAGGTTCATGGCGAAATTATTCGCTATTTGGATTTCCGCGGGGTGACCCGTTTAGCCAGGGTATGCAAATATCTCCACGACCTCGTAAAAAAAGATAAAGCTCAGGAAAGAGCGTGGTATCGCCGGTTTTCTTCACCCTACCCCTATCGACTGAAGACCATCATTGCGACAAAAGACAGTCAACAACTCGGTGATTGGTTGAGTCCGTTTGCGAATAAGAACACTGTCAATTCAGTCGTAAAGCAACAAAATGGTGCTTATTTTCCTGCTCAGCTTCTTTTCACCAACAGTAAACTGATGGCTCAGTATAAAAGATTTAACTTGAAGACAAGGGCCGAAATTACCCATCGTCGAGGTATCTTCACAGCCACCTTCAGCGCCAATAACAGCCACCTGGTGACCGCCAGTTTTGATAATACGGTAAAAATCTTTGGCCAGAAGACCGATGGCTCATGGAAATCAGAAGCCACTATTAACCACGATGGTCGGATCTGTGCGGTTATCCTCAGCGCCGACAGCCGTCATATGCTGATCGTCGGTAAAGACAGTAGGGCTGCGAAAATCTATGGTCAGCTGGACGATGGTTCATGGGCATTAAAAGCCACCATTACCCATGAGGGCAGGATCGGGTCAGCCACCTTCAGTGCTGATGACCGCTATGTGAACGTCATTTTCAATGGCGCGATGAAAATCTATGGTCAGGAGAACGATGGATCATGGCAGGCAAAATACACTATTAACCATAATGCTACGACCCTGTCGTCCAGCTTCAGCGCCGATGGTCGTCATGCAGTGGTGGCCGGTACGGATAAAACTTTGAAAATCTACGGTCTGATGGACGATGGATCATGGGAGGTAAAAGCCGCCAATACCCTTGAGGTGGCGGCCCCGTTGGCCACAATCAGCCCCAGTGGTCGTCATGTGTTACTCCCCGCTGAAAATGAAACTCTGAAAATCTTTAGCTGGGGGGACAATGGCTCATTGGAAGTAAAAGCCGCCATTAACCTTAGCAATCCGATCGGTTCGCTTATTTCGGCCTGCTTCAGTCCCGACAGCCGTCATATAACGGTCAACGGTGAAAATGACACGCTGAACATCTATAGCCAGAAGGACAATGGGTCATGGGAAGTAAAAACCACCATTACCCATAAGAGTCCTGTCATATCAGTCACCTTCAGCGCCGATAGCCGCCATCTGGTCACCATCAGTTTTGATGATACTGCGAAAATATGTAGCCTTCAGGACGATGAATCATGGCAAGCAATAGCCACGATTTCCCATGATGTTTTCATCAACTCAGCCACATTCAGCACCGATGGCCGCCATTTAGTCACTGCCAGTAAAGATAACACGGCGAAAATTTATGGTCGGGAGGACGATGGATCATGGGTAAAAAAAGTCACCATCGTCCACAAAGGCTGGGTCAATTCAGCCACCTTTAGTGCCGATGGTTGCCTTTTGGTGACGGCCAGTTGCGACAAAACCGCGATAATTTATGCTCTGAGAGCCAATGGTTCATGGCGACGAAAAGCCACCATTTCCCACGAGAGAGCGGTCACCTCAGCCACCTTCAGCACCGATGGCCGAAATGTGTTAACCGTCAGTAGAGATAACAAAGCAAGAATCACTGAACTCAGTAGGAAAGGAAGGAAAGATAGATGATCGGATGAGCGTAAAACTTTCCCGGATCAGGGCGCTGTTATTGCCTGATTCCACTGACCTCAATTTTATGAACTTTCATTCTAAAACCAGTTCTAATCTTTCAATCAATTTTAAATGTCGTCTCTAACCCGGGATAAATAATGACTTTGAGCCCTTCAGAAATAAGGTATGACAACTATGGACAGCATTTCCGGCATTGACGGCTCACTCTCGCCACCACCTAAACGAACTCGATTGGAAGTTCTGCCAACGGGTTTCAGTCTGGGCAGGAAAGTGGCTGTACAGGACAAAATACAACCCACATTTTTCCATTTGCCTGAAGAGATTCAGTCCAAAATTATTCGCTATTTGGATGTTCGAGGGGTTGCCCGTTTAGCAAAGGTATGCAAATACCTTCACACTCTTGTTAAAAAAGAGAGAGCTCAGGAAAGAGCCTGGTATCGTCGGTTTTCTTTATCAAACCAATATCAAATGAAGACCTTCTTTTCGGCAAAAGATGACCAACAACTCCGTGATTGGTTGAGCTCGTTTGCGGATACGGGCACTGTCGAGTCTCTCATAAAACAACGAAAGAATATTCATTTTCCTGCTTTGTTACTTTTCACCAACAGTAAACTGATGTCTCAATGTGAAATATTCAAGCCAGTGACAAAAGCCCAAATTACCCATTCACGCTATATCATCACAGCCAGCTTCAGCGCTGATAGCTGCCATGTGGTGACCGCAAGCTTGGATAAAACAGCAAAAATCGCTAGTCAGAAGACCGATGGATCATGGTCAGAAAAAGCCCCCATTCTCCATACTGACTGGATCATATCAGCGACCTTTAGTAATGATGGCCGTCATGTGGTGACAGCCAGTCACGATGGCGAGGCGAAAATCTGTCGTCTGGAGGATGATGGAGCATGGAAGGTAAAAGCCATCATTTCCCATAAGGATCGAATCCGCTCAGCCACCTTCAGTGCTAATGGCAGCCATGTGGTGACTGCCAGTGAGGATAAGACGGTGAAAATCTATGGCCAGGAGACCGATGGATCATGGGAAGCTGAATACACTATTAACCATAATACTCCGGTCATCTCCGCCAGCTTCAGTGTCGATGGCCGTCATTTGGTGATCGTCAGTGAAGATAAAGCTGCGACAATCTATGGTCAGGAGGACGATGGATCATGGGCAGTCACAACCACCATTTCCCATGAGGATACAGTCTATTCAGCCACCTTCAGCGCCGATGGCGACCATGTGGTGACCGCCAGTGGGGATCACACGGCAAAAATCTATAGCCTGCAGGACGATGGGTCATGGGAAGAAAAAGTCACCATTCAACACAAAGAGGCGGTTAACACAGCCAGCTTCAGCCCCGGTGGCAGTCTTGTGGTGACCACCAGTAGCGATCGCACGGCAAAAATCCATGGCCTGCAGACTGATGGATCATGGGAAGAAAAAGCCAACATTACCCACAAGGATTGGATCAACTCAGCCAGCTTCAGTGTCGATGGCAGCCATCTGGTGACCACCAGTGACGATCACACGGCAAAAATCCATGGCCTGCAGGCCGATGGATCATGGGAAGTAAGAGGCACTATTTACCACAAAGACCTCGTCCGAAGAGCCACCTTCAGTCCCGATGGCTGCCATGTGGTGACCGCCAGTGGCGACAATACGGCGAAAATTTATGGTCAGGCGGGCAATGGATCATGGCTGGAAAAAGCCATCATTTCACACAAGGATAAACTCAGCTCAGCCACCTTCAGCGGCGATAGCCGATATGTGTTGACCGTCAGTTATGATTACACCGCGAGAATCACTGAACTATTTGGCAAAGATGGATAATCGGATGAGCGAAAAACCCGTTAACGGCAGGGGACCATTAGAAGCACTTTTTGCAGAAATGACCATGCAAAGCATTTTCCCGGATCAGGGCGCTGTTCCTGGTTAGTTTCACTGACCTTAGTGTTATGAACTTTCATCCTAAAGCCAGTTCTAACCTTTCAATCATTTTTAAATATCCCTTCAAAACGAGGATAAATACTGACTTTGGAGCTTTGGAGAAACAGACATGCACCTTACGAACAGCAATTCCAGCATTATTGGCGCTTCACTCTCGCTAATACCCGAGCAACCTCGATTGGAGAGAGCGCAAACAGCTGTCAGTCTGGGCAGGGATATTAGGGTACAGGACAACATTGAACCTACATTCTTCCATTTGCCTGAAGAGGTACATGCCAAAATTATTTGCTATTTAGAATTTCGAGACATTACCCGTATAGCAAAGGTATGTGTATACCTTCGCGATCTTGTCAAAAACAATAAAGCTCTGGAAATAGCATGGTTTCGGCGGTTTCCTTCACCACGCCAATATCAACTAAAAACCATCGTTATGACAAAAGACAGTCAACAACTTCGTGATTGGTTGAAGCCGTTTGCGAATAGGGACACTGTCGAGTCACTCATAGAACAACAAAACCGTACTTACTTTCCAGCTCTGCTCCTTTTCACCAACAGTAAGCTGATGTCTCAATGCGAAAAATTCAAGTTAGAGAAAAAAACCAAAAAGTCCGAACATGGATTTGTCAACGGAGCCAAATTCAGCCCCGATAGCCGCTACGCAGTGACCTGTGATTTGGGTGCAAAGGTGAAAATCTATGGCCAGAAGACCGGTGGATCATGGAAGACAAAAGCCACCTTTTCCCATAACGAACCGGTCACATCAGCCACCTTCAGTCCCAATGGCCGTCAT
>NZ_JAHHPS010000301.1:0-7621 GCF_024606275.1 Endozoicomonas sp. SESOKO4
GCCTCATGAGGCAGCTTTCTTTATTGCCCAGAGAATTCGGTCCAATGTGCGTGAACTGGAAGGCGCTCTGAAACGAGTGATTGCCAGTGCCCACTTTATGGGGCGCAAGATTGATATCGACCTCATCAGGGAGTCCCTGAAGGATCTGCTTGCATTGCAGGATAAACAGGTCAGTATTGATAATATTCAAAGAACTGTGGCTGAGTACTACAAGATCAAGGTTGCTGATATTCTGTCTAAACGTCGCAGCCGTTCTGTGGCCAGACCCAGGCAGATCGCAATGGCTCTTTCCAAGGAGTTAACCAGTCATAGCCTGCCTGAAATTGGTGACGCTTATGGCGGACGAGATCATACCACTGTACTTCATGCCTGCCGTAAAGTGAAAGAGCTGGTGGATGAAGACGGTGAAATCCGTGATGACTACAAAAATCTATTGAGATCGCTGACTAGCTGATTTTGATTCAGTCAGCAGATATTTAATGAATTCAGGAAGAAAGTCATTGTGACTGCCTTCCAGATAGCCAAGAGAAAGGAAAGCGATGAAATTTACCATTAATCGGGAAGCATTGCTCAAGCCACTTCAACTGGTGGCGGGTGTTGTTGAGCGCAGACAGACTCTACCTGTATTGTCCAACGTCCTGATGGTGGTGGACGGTGATCAACTCTCATTGACAGGTACCGACCTGGAGGTGGAGCTGGTAGGTCGAGTGACACTGGATGACGTCTCTGAGGGCGGAGAAATTACTGTTCCCGCCCGAAAGCTAATGGATATCTGCAAGTCTCTTCCGGAAAACGCTTTGATTGAGTTTTCCCAGGATGATCAACGGGTCAAGCTGAAAGCAGGCCGTTCTCGCTTTACACTGTCCACTCTGCCTGCCAACGAATTTCCAAGCATTGACGAAGAAGCAGGTTCCATGACCTTTACTATTGGTCAGAGTCGTTTGCGTCGATTGATTGATCGCTCTGGTTTTGCCATGGCGCAACAGGACGTCCGTTATTATCTGAACGGTATGCTGATTGAAGTCAGCCAGAATACGCTGAGATTTGTTGCTACCGATGGGCATCGTCTGGCTATGTGTACTGTCGATGCTGATATTAATCAGCTTGATCGTCATCAGGTCATCGTTCCTCGTAAGGGGATTTTGGAGATGGCTCGTCTTCTGACGGAAGGTGACGAGATGGTTCATATCTCTTTGGGGGCAAACCATATCAGGGCGAAAACCGGGGACTTTATATTTACCTCCAAACTGGTGGACGGAAAATTCCCTGATTATGATCGTGTTATCCCCCGTGGTGGCGACAAGATTATTATTGGTGATCGTCAGGAACTTCGTCAGGCTTTCCAACGCGCTTCCATTCTTTCCAATGAAAAGTACCGTGGTATTCGCCTGATCCTTTCTGATGGTTTACTTAAGGTGATGGCCAACAACCCTGAGCAGGAAGAAGCCGAAGAAGAGATCAGTCTGGCTTACCACGGTGAAACTCTGGAAGTGGGTTTCAACGTCAGTTACTTGCTGGATGTTTTGTCTGTTATCACTGGTGAATCCGTCAAGATTACCCTCTCTGACCCTAACAGCAGTGCTCTGCTGGAAGAGTCTGATGCCAGTGACTCCACTTATGTTGTTATGCCTATGAGACTTTAATGAAGGTGTTTTTACCATCATTCGAGGCTTTTTTACTGTTCAGGGCCTTTTCAAGGCAAAAGGCTCTCTCATCATTACAAGCATTTGTGAAGTATGTCATTCCCGACAGGGTGATAGGAAAATGACGATTCACAAGCTGATGATCAAGGATGTCAGGAACCTGGCATCTGCCACCTTCTCCCCTTCTCCGGATATCAATATTCTCTACGGACTCAATGGCAGTGGGAAAACCAGTATTCTCGAGTCTATCCATCTCTTGGGTTTGGCTCGATCTTTTCGAAGTGCCAGACTAAAACCGGTTATTCGTCATAAACAGGGAAAGTGCACTGTATTTGCTCAAATTCAATCCAATAATGATCGACTGATACCGGTTGGCGTCTCCCGAGATATAGAAGAAGAACATTTTCAAATTCGTGTGGCCGGGGAAAGTCTTAAGTCAACTTCTGAGTTAGCCAGACTTCTGCCTTTACAAATTATCAATCCTGATACCTTTAAACTTTTGGAAGGTTCACCCAAGCAAAGAAGACAGTTTCTTGATTGGGGAGTGTTTCACGTGAAACACACTGAATTCTTACCTATTTGGAAGCGAACTCAAAAAGTACTTAAACAGCGGAACAGTTTACTACGTCATGGTAAAATGAAGGGTTCATCCGTTTCATCCCAGCTTTCAGTCTGGGATGTGGAACTGGTGAGGGCCGCTGTGGCTCTGGATCAACTAAGGCAGCAATACTTTGATCAACTGACACCCGTTTTTCAGGATGTTCTCAGCCAGCTAACCTCACTTGCTGATATCAAGATTGGTTATTACCGAGGTTGGGATAGAGAACGCTCTCTGGCTGATGTGTTAAAAGAAAATGCAGTTCGTGATTTTCAGGCTGGATACACACAGTCAGGGCCACAACGAGCTGATATTAGAGTGCGTCTTGATGGAAGTAATGCCGTCGATATTTTGTCTCGTGGCCAGCTAAAGTTAGTCGTTTGTGCGTTAAAGCTTGCGCAAGGTTATCTCTTTTCAAAAATGAGTAATAGCCAGTGTGTTTTTCTTGTGGATGATTTGCCTTCAGAGTTGGATATTCATCACAGAAAAGCTATGTGTAAAATATTACAGAATATGCAAAGTCAGGTATTTATTACCTGTGTAGAGCCGGGCACACTGGTGAATTGCTGGAAGCCTGAAATTGATCTTAAAGTGTTTCACGTGAAACAGGGAACTGTGAACCTGAAATCTGGGCGTGAGATTCGCCAGGCTGAATCGCTGGAGAAATCGCTGGAGAAAGAGTATGAGTGAACAAAATTACGATGCGTCCAATATTAAAGTGCTGAAAGGCCTCGATGCAGTTCGTAAGCGTCCAGGAATGTACATTGGTGATACGGATGACGGTACCGGACTTCACCACATGGTGTTTGAAGTGGTAGATAACTCGATCGATGAAGCCCTGGCAGGCTTCTGTGATGAAATTGCAGTTATTATCCACCCGGATGAATCCATAACCGTTCGTGATAACGGTCGGGGAATCCCGGTAGATATCCACGAAGAAGAAGGTGTGTCTGCCGCTGAAGTGATCATGACGGTACTTCATGCGGGGGGGAAGTTTGATGATAACACCTATAAAGTCTCTGGTGGTCTTCACGGTGTCGGTGTATCCGTAGTAAATGCCCTTTCCAAAGAGCTTAAACTGACCATCCGCAGAAATGGTCAGGTTCATCAGCAGATCTATGCGCACGGTGTTCCACAGGAACCTATGAAGGTGATTGGAGAAACTGAAAAGAGCGGTACAGAGGTTCATTTTGTTCCCTCTGAGGAAACCTTCTCCAACATCCAGTTTAGCTATGACATTTTGGCTAAAAGGCTGAGGGAACTCTCTTTCCTGAACTCTGGCGTCTTTATTCGACTGATTGATGAGCGTTCGGGGAAAGAAGACCAGTTTCGCTATGACGGAGGCCTGAGTGCATTCGTTGAATATCTGAATACCAATAAAACCAATATCAACAAGGTCTTCCACTTCACGAAAGTAAGGGAAGATGGCATTGGTGTAGAGGTGGCATTGCAGTGGAATGATGGCTTTCAGGAAAACATTTTCTGCTTTACCAACAACATTCCTCAGCGTGATGGGGGGACCCACCTTGCTGGCTTCAGAGCCGCGCTGACCCGTAACCTGAACAACTACATTGAGCGTGAAGGTTTTGCCAAGAACCAGAAAGTTTCTACTTCTGGTGATGATGCTCGTGAAGGCCTCACTGCGATCATATCGGTTAAGGTGCCTGATCCTAAATTTTCTTCCCAGACCAAGGATAAACTGGTTTCTTCTGAAGTGAAGACCGCTGTTGAGCAGGAGATGAGCAGTTATCTTGCGGACTACCTGATGGAAAACCCACAGGAAGCCAGAGCGGTTGTCAACAAGATGCTCGATGCAGCCAGAGCACGTGAAGCAGCCCGCAAAGCCCGCGAAATGACCCGCAGAAAGGGGGCGCTGGACATAGCAGGACTGCCCGGGAAATTGGCTGACTGTCAGGAAAAAGACCCTGCGCTCTCTGAACTGTACATCGTGGAGGGTGACTCTGCGGGTGGCTCTGCAAAGCAGGGACGAAACCGGAAAACACAGGCCATCCTGCCACTCAAAGGTAAGATCCTGAACGTTGAAAAAGCACGCTTTGACAAAATGCTTTCCTCTCAGGAAGTCGGTACTCTGATCACCGCAATGGGGTGTGGCATTGGTCGTACTGAATTCAACATTGAGAAACTGCGGTATCACAATATCATCATCATGACCGATGCTGATGTTGACGGCTCCCATATTCGAACCCTGTTGCTGACATTCTTCTTTCGCCAGATGCCAGAGCTGATTGAAAATGGCTACGTTTATATCGCTCAGCCGCCGCTCTATAAAGTGAAGAAAGGTAAACAGGAGCAATACCTTAAAGACGATGTTGCCTTGGATGACTATCTGACCCAGTCTGCCCTGGAAAACGCCACCCTGCATGTTAATGAAAATGCGCCGGGTATCGGTGATGAAGCTCTGGAATCTCTGGTAAAAGAATACAGAAAGGTTATTGCAACTATCGAACGTCTGTCTCGAATTTATCCTTCTGAAGTCATGAAAGAGATGATTTATCTGGATGCCGTTTCCGAAGAAGACTTAAAAGATCAGACAAAAATGATGTCTTGGCTGGACACCCTGAATGTACGCATTCAGGAGCTGAAGTTAGCTGGCCGCGAGATGAGTTTTGAGCTGTTTGAAGATCGCGAGCATCAGGTGTGGTTGCCCAAAGTTACCATCGTTTCCCATGGTGTGCCGACCGAATACACCTGGAATGTCGACTTCTTTGGCTCGGGTGATTACGGTTCGATCAAAAGTCTCGGAGCCAAGCTACAGGGATTACTGGAAGAGTCCGCATTCATCCAGAAAGGTGAGCGGAAAAAGGCGGTAGAAACCTTTGAGGAAGGTCTGGATTGGCTGATGTCAGAGTCTACCAAACGTCACAACATTCAGCGCTATAAAGGTCTGGGTGAGATGAACCCCGAGCAGCTTTGGGAAACCACGATGGATCCGGACGTGCGAAGGATGCTTAAGGTGACCATTGAAGATGCTATTGCTGCTGACCAGATCTTCAATACACTGATGGGAGATCAGGTTGAGCCTCGTAGAGACTTTATTGAGTCTAATGCTTTGAACGTGGCTAACCTTGATATTTAATACCCCATAGTTGCACTCAGGGTCCTTAGACAAAGCGGCTCTGAGCGCAATCAATTAACCCTCTTTCGGGCAAATAAAGTTATGCTGCACCGTTGATACATCAGCAGTATACTTGAGGCCTCCGATTCAACAGTTGACAGACATGTACCATTCAGTAATTCGTGCAGAACTCGAAGAAGCCCAACAGCTTCTGGAGCGCTTTCTTAATGATGAAACCTGTATTGATGCTATAGATCGTGCTGCGAGCCTGCTGGCCGAGGCCTTTAAGCAGGGTGGAAAGGTTATTTCCTGTGGTAACGGAGGCTCTCATTGCGATGCTATGCACTTTGCTGAAGAACTGACTGGCCGCTATCGTGATAACCGTCCTGCTTACCCGGCGATTGCCATCTCTGATGTCAGTCACCTCTCTTGTGTCTCCAATGATTACGGTTATGAGTATGTGTTCTCGCGTTATCTGGAAGGCGTTGGCTTTGAGGGCGATGTCCTGTTCGGGCTCAGTACCAGTGGTAACTCTGTCAATATCCTGAAAGCGGTTGAAGCGGCCCGGAAAAAAGGGATGAAAGTGATTCTTCTGACGGGTAAGGATGGTGGAAAAATGGAAGGTCTGGCGGATGTAGAGATCAGGGTGCCCCACTTCGGATACGCTGACCGAATCCAGGAAATTCACATCAAAGCCATTCATATCATGATTCAACTGATCGAGAAGTACACGGCTTCCTCTTAGTGATTTGATGGCAAGCCAACATCTTCATCACCTGTTATCCGGTGATGAATGATGTCTGAGCTTAAGCCCCTTCCGATTTCCCATTCATGTTATCCAGTGTATTGGAAATCCAGTCCCGAGCTTCATTATTAATCTCCAGCGCCGTCCTGTCTTTGGTTTCTATGACTGTTCCTATATGAAGCTGAATGGTCCCGGGCTTTTTTAGAAAACTGTTCATAGGCCAGCAAGCAGCGGCATTATGGGCAATGGGCAGTACATTAACCCCAGCCTTTCGTGCCAGATTGACACCGCCTCTTGAGAACTTGCCTAGCTGGCCATTAGGATTACGAGTACCTTCTGGAAAAATCAAAACCCAACGACCGTCGTGCAAAGCTGAAGTACCCTGTTCTACTACATCGTTTAATGCGGCCCTTGGATCATTACGATTAATGGCGATAGGTTTAATGAGTCTGATGGCCCAGCCAAAGAATGGAATTTTCAATAGCTCTTTCTTAAGAACCGGAGCCTGAGGGCTAAAGAGCGTCTGCAGGAAAAACGTTTCCCAAGTGCTTTGGTGATTACTGATCATGACGCATGGGATGTCAGTAATGTTTTCTTTTCCATGTACTTCATACTTTATCCCACAGATAAATCTGGCCAGTCCCATAGCGATAATCGCCCAGTACTTCACCAGTATGTTGTGGCGTCTGTTCATGGGAACGAGAGGAGCAACAAAAACCATTACCATGGACCAGAAAACAGTAAAAATGGTCAGCAGGAAATAAAATAAAGCTGTTCTTATGGATTGAACGACGAGTGACATTTAAAACCTATTGTGTTTATCCTTGAAGACTGATCTGTGACTGTCCGATAATGAAGCGAGTAAAAGCGGCCAAGTCTTCAAACACTGGCACATTATCAAGACCTTCCCCTTTATTTAGCGTTCTGACGCCCTTGCCGGTTTTTACCAGAGCTACCTTACATCCCACTGCTTGCCCTGCCTCAAGATCTCTTAGAGAGTCCCCGACGACCCAGGCAGATGATGCAGGAATGTTTAGAGTTTCTTCGATCTGTTCAATCATCCCCGGAAGAGGCTTTCTGCAACAACATTGATCGTCAGGGCCATGGGGACAGTATTGAATGCAGTCAATCTTGCCACCTTCTGAAACCACCAGATCGAGCATTTTTTGATGCATGGCCTTGAGGGTTTCTTCAGTAAAGTAACCTCTGGCAAGGCCCGACTGGTTGGTTGCAATGGCGATGGAATACCCTGCCCTGCTGAGCCTGGCTATAGCTTCAATGCTGCCAGGCAGAGGAATCCACTCATCTACCGAACGAATGTAGTGGTCAGAGTCTTTATTAATGACTCCGTCGCGGTCAAGAATGATCAGTTTGCTCATAATTTCAGAAAGCAGGTTTGATACCTGAAACATTGGAAAATATTGGTTTTTGCTCGAATTGATGAAAGCTGGCTCAGTGATTCAGTTCCGAGAGTAGAACCAGTCATAAGCTATCAAATCCAGTGTGTTGACATCCTCTCGCCCCTGAAGGAGCGAGATTCCCGTTAGTCACCTAACAGG
>NZ_JAHHPS010000302.1:0-1275 GCF_024606275.1 Endozoicomonas sp. SESOKO4
CCCGTAGTCCGGGCGTTGAGATCTGCCTTGGCTTCGATCAGGAGTTTCACGATGTTGGTATGGCCCTTCCGGGCAGCGATAAACAGAGGGGTGGCGCCATCCGAAGTCCGTAGGGCGTTGAGATCTGCCCCGGCGTTGATCAGGACTTTCACGCAGTCGGTATTGCCATTGCGGGCTGCGATGAACAGCGGGGTGGCTCCATTCGACAAGGCGGCGTTGAGATCAGCCCCGCTGTTAATCAGGACTTCTGCAGAGTTGGTATTACCTTTCTGACTTGAGATATAGAGCGGGGTGGCACCATTAAGCGAGGTGGCGTTGACATCCGCCCCGCCTTCGATCAGGGCTTGCACAATGTCGGTATGGTCGCTCTGCGCCGCGATATACAGTGAGGTAACGCCATCCGTAACCCGGGCGTTGAGATCCGCCCCGGCTTCGATCAGGGCTTTCACAATGTCGGTATGGCCGTTCTGGGCTGCGATATACAGTGAGGTAACGCCACCTGAAGTCTGTGCGTTGAGATTCGCACCGGCTTCGATCAGGGCTTTCAAAATGTCGGTAAGGCCGTTCTGGGCTGAGATATACAGTGAGGTGACACCACCCGAAGTCCGCGCGTTGAGATCTGCCTTGGCTTCGATCAGGAGTTTCACGATGTCGGTATGGTCTTTCCGGGCAGCGATGAGCAGTGGGGTGACACCATTCTTAGTGCGGGCGTTGAGATCTGCCTTGGCTTCGATCAGGAGTTTCACGATATCGGTATGGCCCTTCCGGGCAGCGATGAACAGCGGAGTGGCACCATCCAAAGTCCTGGAGGCATCCTTAGTGCGGGCGTTGAGATCTGCCTTGGCTTCGATCAGGAGTTTCACAATGTCGGTATGCCCCTTGCGGGCAGCGATGAATAGGGGGGTGGCGCCATCCTCAATCCGTGCATTGAGATCAGCCCGGGCGTCGATCAGAACTTTCACGCAGTCGGTATTGCCCTTCAAGGCTGCAATGAACAGCGGGGTGATACCATTGGACAAGGCGGCGTTGAGATCAGCCCCGGCGTTAATCAGGGCTTTTACGCAGTCGGTATTAACCTCTCGGGCTGCGATGAACAGTGGGGTGGCGCCATCCTTACTCCGGGCGTTGATATCTGCCCCGGCGTTGACCAGGCGTTCGACGATGTCCTTATGCCCTTGAGCGGATGCCAACATCAAGGCAGTGAGACCATCATTTATAACGGTATTGACATTGACTCCCTCTGCCAGTGACTTCTCCACCTGATCCAAATCCCCC
>NZ_JAHHPS010000303.1:0-28877 GCF_024606275.1 Endozoicomonas sp. SESOKO4
TGTTGTCTTGAGTTGGGTGATATCTGGATCGTCGTTTGCACAACACACTGGTCAGAACCCTCTGAACAATGGAATGCAAGACAGAGCCCTCTGTCGTTTAAAACAACCACTGTCATATTCGCAGTTACATTGTGTTTTTGGGCAAATAATGCAACGCCCGCAGGAGCACCAAACCATTGGGTCTTATTTGCAACCTGATAGGTTTCGTGCATCAACACATTGTCAATCAATGTCAGTCCAAGTCCGAAAGAAGGCATCCCAAAAAATAGAAAAATAACGGTAAAGCAAGTACAGCCCCCGAGAGCCTCAAAACAGGCAGAAACTTTACGTAAAATATCAGTATTCATGATCAATATTACTTCCCGGGCGGTAAGGCAGAATTTACTGTTCCAGTCATTTCCGCGAAAGTGAGAACCTCTCACGACTAAACTAAAATAGCTGACCATATAAGGTAGCATGCTTAATCAAGGGTCTGCTTACAAAAAAACTTCTAAAAAACTTCTCACTGTGCCTGAAAGACCAGTTTTTATGGTATGCAAAAAATTTGTAACGGGACCGCCGGGAAAGTCTACAATGCAAGACTCAACTAAACAGCTGTAACGGATTAGCGAACTGCACCTTCAGGTTGAAGCGTTTTTTTGCAACAGAACCAAGAACAAGGATATTGCCAATGGGCACTACAGATGCTGATACCGAGCCATCTGCCGGGAGTGGCTTGTTTTGCTTTTTATTGATGACGCAATACCTGAAGAAAACCATTGACATGAGTGTCATCAAACATGAGTTCTGCCCAGAGGGAGAAGACCTGACCCCACTGACTATGCTCAGAGCCGCCAGACAACTGAAACTGAGAGCCAGACAAGTTAGAATCAGGCGACAGCGATTAGCTAAAATACACTGTCCGTTTATTGCCATAGACAAAAACGAGCATTTTTTCATTATAGCCGCCATCAGCGATGGCAAAGCATTGATTCAACGGGAGGGAATGAGACCAGAGTCAATTTCTTTGGATGACCTCTGGAGTCACTGGCGTGGCCAGGCCATTTTAATGACTGATCGAAGCATTCTGCCAGGCAAAAATCAGCACTTCGATATCAACTGGTTTATACCGGCTATTGTCAAGTTTCGAAAACTGTTCAGAGACATATTGATTGCTTCGTTTTTCTTACAGCTATTTGCCCTGCTGACGCCACTTGTTTTTCAGGTGGTGATGGACAAAGTGCTGGTTCACCGGGCGGAAATGACTCTGAATGTACTGGTTATCGCGCTGCTGGCCATTTCCCTGTTTGAGGTTATGTTGGGTGGCTTGAGAACCTATGTTTTTTCACATACCACCAACCGGGTTGATGTTGAATTAGGTACCTGGTTATTCCGGCACCTGCTGAAACTTCCTGTTGCTTTCTTCCAGAATCGACCCGTGGGTCAGGTTGTGGCTCGTGTGCGTGAGCTGGAAAATGTGCGTAATTTCCTGACCAGCAGTGCTCTCACTCTGGTCATTGATCTGTTTTTCAGCTTGTTGTTTATAGCTGTCATGTTCTTCTATTCCAGTCGGCTGGCCTGGATCGTGGTCAGCTCGATTCCATTCTACATTATCATTTCTATTTTGATCACTCCCCGCCTGCGCCAGAGAACCGAAGAATTGTTTCACCGCAGTGCCATTAACCAGGCATTTCTGACCGAAACCCTGACCGGGGTAGAGACCCTTAAATCCATGGCCATCGAACCCCAGATGCGCCAGCGCTGGGAACATCAGCTGGCCGGTTTTGCCCAGGCCTCTTTCCGTTCCGTGGTGACGGGCATGTACGGCAGTCAGTCGGTACAGCTGGTGAACAAACTGTTCATCGCCCTGTTGATGTGGCAAGGATCTCTGGAGGTCATTCATGGGCATATGACGGTAGGCGAATTGATCGCCTTCAATATGATTTCAGGGCAGATTTCTGCCCCCATCCTGAGGCTTGCCCAACTCTGGCAAGACTTTCAGCAATTTCGCATTGCTATCGCCCGTCTCGGTGACATCATCAACGCCCCCACCGAGCCCCAAAGTCATTTAAGCCAATCTTCACCACCGGCAATGAAAGGAGCCATCAGGCTTGAAAATGTTGTTTTTCGCTACAGCCCTTCGAGCCCCGCAGTACTGAACCGCATAGACCTGAACATTCCTGCAGGACAAGTGATCGGCATTGCCGGCCGTTCAGGCTCTGGCAAGTCAACGCTGACCAAGCTGATCCAGCGGCTCTTTATACCAGAAAGTGGCAAGGTTTATATTGATGGTGCCAACCTTTCACTATTAAACCCAGCCTGGATCCGACGCCAGATCGGTGTCGTCCTCCAGGACAGCGTGCTGTTTAATGGCACCATTCGGGACAATATTGCTCTTGCGAATCCAACCCTGGATATGGAATCAGTCATCGCTGCAGCCCAACTGGCCGGAGCCCATGATTTCATTATCGAAATGCCCCATGGCTACAATTCTGAGCTGGGTGAGCGCGGCATAGGGCTATCAGGCGGACAGCTTCAGCGCCTGGCGATAGCCAGAGCACTGGCCACCCAGCCCAATATCCTGATTTTTGATGAAGCAACATCAGCTCTGGATTATGAGTCAGAAAAAATTATTCAGGACAACATGCGGGCTATCTGCAAAGGCCGCACCGTCATCATCATCGCCCATCGACTCTCAACTATCCGTCATTGCGATCGGATTGTGGTGATCGAAAAAGGGGTTATTGAAGAAGATGGCAGCCATAACGAGCTGGTTCAACAGCGTGGCCGCTATGCTCAGCTGTGGTCTTCACAAATCGGTGTAGCAGAACGTGTTTAAACCATTGGGACGCATATTCACGCTGATCAAGGACAGCCTGCACCATGAGAAAAAGCATCCTCAGGTCAGGCGCAAAAAAGATGAACTGGAGTTTCTGCCGGCAGCGGTTGAAATTCTCGAATCACCACCGTCACCGTTTGCTCATGTCCTGATGTTGCTAATTTGTGCCCTGCTGACTTTTGTTTTGCTCTGGAGCTGGTTCAGCTTTATTGACACCGAAGTCACTGCCAATGGCAGAATAATACCAGTGGGCAAGGTCAAGGAAATACAATCACTGATTGCTGGCCGGGTGGATACCCTTTATGTCACAGAAGGTGAGCATGTTGATAAAAACCAATTACTGATCAAGCTAAACCCCACTGAACCAGAAGCTGATATTCGCCAGATTGAAGCCATGTTGCTGCACAACCAACTCAATGTCGGGCGATTGCAATTGTTGCTTGAATCGGCAACGGAAACGCCTTTGGCTCCGCCTCCCAACCTGCAGCAGTGGATTACCCAGGCTAAGCTACCACTCTCGGGAAAGCCAAGCCCTGACCAGTGGTTTCGCCAGCAACAGTTACTGGATTATGACTACCAGCATTATCAGAGCAGCAATCAATCCATAGTGCAGCAAATCAGTCAGCGCCGGGCAAAAATCATGGCGATTCAGGCCGAAATTGATCGACTGCAAATGCTTAACCCCCTGCATCTGGAAAATGAAAAAGCGACTCGGCAATTATTGGACAAAGGCCTTGTTTCACGACTGGAGTGGCTAGCCGTCAGGGAAAAACAGCTGGATACCAGCCAGCAGCTGCAAGTCCAACAGAGTCACCAGAATGAAGCAAAGGCAGAGTTGGCAGCCCTTGTTAGCGAAAAAGAAAGTAGACAAAAAGCATTTCGGCATGAACGCATGGAAAAACTCAATGAGTTCAGTGACAAGATTACTGAACTAGAGATCAGCATTATTAAAGCCAGGGAACACAACCAGAATTGTTATATCCGGGCACCGGAAGACGGCACGATACAACAATTATCGGTGCTGGGTGACGGCTCGGTGATCCAGCCGGCGGTCACTTTGATGTCGTTGGTTCCGGACAATGCCCAGCTACAGGCGGAAGTCATGGTGGAAAACAAGGATATCGGTTTTGTGAAGGTGGGGATGGTGACCGATATCAAAATAGAAACTTTTCCATATACATTTTTTGGCTATCTGCAAGGCGTAGTTGAGCTGGTTTCCAAAGATGCACGGAACCTGGGCGAGCAGGGATTAATGTACCCGGTATACATCCGATTGAACCAGCAATTTGTCAATGTTAACGGTCAGAATGAACCTTTGCATGTGGATATGATGGTCTCTGCCGAGGTAAAAACCGGTAGACGCCGACTGCTGGAATTTTTTCTGGAACCCTTTTTGCGCTACCGGGATGAAGCACTGAATGTCCGTTGAGGGTGTGTTGAAAACAGACTCCCGGCCTCAGGCTGGGCTGTCCAGAGACTTTTGAGTGAGACTTAGACGCTTCTGCTGCTCAACCTGGTCCAGCTCCAACTGGTATTGCATCTTCCTGAGCCTGCGATTGAACACAAAAGTCGCTAACCAGACGGCTGGGTTGTAAGAATCCTGCTTTTTCAATTGAACAGAAGGTGACTGAAGTTGCAGCCTCGAACCTTTTCCGACAATGGGCAGAACCACCTGTACGGTCATCTCTTTCTTACCGAGGAAGAAGCTCATCCACAAGGACAGTTTTTTCATCAAGCTCTGTGGAGCAATTCGCATTTCGAAATCAGCCATCCTTTTTCCATCTTTTGTCCGGAACTGTGGATTAATTACCCCTACGCAGTCTTTCAAGTCATTGAACTTTAATGCCTCTGGTGACTTTTCTGTGGCAGGCTGGACAACGGCCTGGGATAAAGGCTTCCTGACCGGTGCTTCTTCGGCTTTGGGTGTTTCGACTTTGGATGCTTCGACTTTGGATGCTTCGACCTTTTCAGGTAACGATGATGAAGGTGGTGTGACTGCGTCGGTTATTCGAGCGTTAACTGTTGTTGACTGAAGCCGTTCAGGCTCAAAAACAGAAGATCGTGCCATTACATTCTGCGGAGGTTCCGGATTTGTCGGCACACTATCTATTGAAAGCGTGTCATCTGTGGGCACACTATCTATTGAAAGCGTACTATCTATTGAAAACGTACTATCCATTGAAGTTGTTACGACAGGATCAGGTTTTGAGACCTCAGCATTCGGGGTTGAGTTCTCTGGTGATTTTGGTTTTGAAAAAGGGGAAGTCACTTCCCTGTTCAGGGGTACCTCTACCTCCGGCAGCGATGAACTCCGTGATACTGACGGTTCATCTTCCAATGAATCCAGAGAGGTGGAGCTGTTATAACCTTCACCAGTTTCGTCCTGAACAGGTTCATCCACCCTCTCTTGCTGCGGCTCTTGTTGCGATTCGTTCTGAGAGAGCGGCAATACCAGGTGCTGCAGTTTTTCTGGCGCAAAAACAACGGGATCAGCAAAAACGCCCTCTTCACAGAGTTTCCAGACTTTCTGCTGAGACTCCTGGGTTAAACCTGCCGACGCCAGTGCTGACGACATCTCCACTGCATCAACATCATTCGAAAGCAGGTCTCCGGTTTTCTTTACAAACTCCTCGCTGCGCTGCTGGTACTGGCTATCTTTCTCCGCTGAGAAAGTCACCTCCCCCTGCCGGGTCAGGCAGGAAACCGTACCCAGATCAATCTCCAAATAATCAGAGATTTGAGCCCCCCCCCGAGTGCTTCTTTTTGGCCGTCTCCCTATAAATCGGCATAACGACTTTTTCCAGTGTGTTGGAGTCCACTGGAAACTTCAGCTGCAACAGTTCCTTGACCAGGGGTCCATAGGGTGGGCGAATTTTGATAGCTGCGCCTCTGGCGATGACCGGTACCGACCTTTTCTCTCCCGTCGCTTCGTTCTGAACGGTGATATCGCTGGCCATCTCCGGAATACTCAGCTCCACGACACCGCGTTCACTGAAAGAAAAATCAGATACATTGATCTTGAGCTGATTCAAGTCAACAGAGCAGGTATTTGATACAGGAATATTCATTTCCGGAATATCAAAATGCTTTTGTAAGCCTGCCGGGTTGGCATTGGCCACAGCCGCCAGCCCATAGACCAGATCGATCAGCACCCGGTTCATCTCAACGTACGACTCAATATCTTTTAATCGTTTTTGCTGAACGTCTCTTGCCTGTTTGCTAAACATTAACTCGCGGCTTTTGACTGCTTTCTCTTTCGCTACCATTTCCAGCTCGCTGGCCGCTTGATGATCCATTTGTTGACACCGGTCTTTTGCTTCGCCCTCAGGCATGCGTTTCATATCTTCCCGGAGTTGACCAAGATCGTCATTTCGCTCTTTTTCTTCTTTGGCCAGATTTTCGCATACCACTTCCAATCCTTTATGCTTCCATTGCTTCTCAGCTTCCAATGCAGCAAGAGGAGGCTTGGAGCTTCCCGACATTAGCGGGATCACCAAATCAATCAGCGAGTGAGCAAACGGAGCGTCTTGCAGCGCCATAGTTTGTCCATCTTTTTTCTCTAACTGAAGGCTTTTAACAGACACTTCAGCCACATCACTGAACCTGGATTTAGGCGGGTTTGTGAACATGCCATCAAAAACAGGCTTCAGCGCTTTGTGCAATCCATAAAGATGCATGGGAGCTTTCACAATATTGCCGGTCAACGCTTGGTGCAAGTAGTCACTGGCCGGAGGCTTCATTTTGATACGGATGCCTCCGGATAAAGTCATTGGCTCGACCTCGCCACTGGCACCCATTGACGATACATCTGCCCTGATATCGGCAATATCCAGTGTCAGCTCACCCGTGGGTGACAAAGAACACTGCTCTATAAACACACCAACGTTTTGCACCTTCAGCTCAGCACCGGTCGATAGTTTGGTCGACATATCTCCCAGATTGAGGTGATAAACCTTGCCAGCAGACGGCCCTTTTTCGGACTTTTTAAAAACGTGTTGAAGCCCATGTATCAGTTTAAGTCCGGGACCCATTTGCTCTTTGATCAACGCCAGGAAGTCTTGCATCTCTTTCTTGATCTTCTTATTCCAGGCTTCCAGGAGAGGCTCTGTCTGATTGATCCCCTGAAAGTTTAGCTCCAGCCTGCTCAGTTCAGCTCTTAATTCAAAAAACCTTTTTTGGAGTTCTGCAAATTGATGCTGCTCGTCAGGTTTCAGGTGGGGAAGCTTTTGTCTTAATTTATTCTGTTTAACCTGAATGGATTTCATCTCAGCCATAAAGGTCTGCAGTTTCTTTCTGTTTTCCCCAGCAAACTTTTTATTGCTATCTAACTGGTCGTTGGCCTTGTTGCCAAGGACGCCCATTCCGAGTCGGATGAACCCCATCGCTGCAGTGGAAAAGGTTCGCAGGAGGGCGTTCCAGAAGCTGCCCTTCACTTTCTCAATGACAACATCCCGTTTGTGGATAGGTACATAAGGGGAGTGCTGGCCTGCTTTACCTTCCAAACCTTCCAATGCAGCACCGGTCGTTTTGTGAACAGACACGTCCCGGGGGCCCATATTGACCTTCGAGGGTTGGGTATTACCGGAGGGTATCGATGGATTTTGATGTGTATCCTGCCTGCCCCTTGGGCCATTTACAGGAAGATTGGGGCCGCCAGTTTTCATGTCATTAACCATGCTCAGATAGTAGATTTTTATATCGCCACTTTGCTGCTGAGCTTGAAGCAGGCCAACTTGTCCCTCCTTTCCCCACAGGTGTTTTTTTGGTGCATGATTGCTTGTTTTATAATCGCCAAGAGGTAGCGGTCGGGTAAGAGATGATTGTGTATACTGACCATTGACCAGAGGAGACCCTCAATGAGCGATTTGTACGAAACTGATTTCTATAGCTGGTCGTACCAACAAGCCGAGTTGATCAGACAAGGCCGTTTCAGCGAGTTGGACATCGACAATCTGCTTGAGGAAGTTGAAGACATGGGCAAGGCTCGTTACCGGACTTTAAAGAGTTCTCTTGAGCAGTTGTTTCTCCATGCGCTTAAATGGCAAATGCAATCGAAAAAGTATGATCTTCATGGCATGGATCAGTGGTATCGGAGTTGGGCGATCAGTATCGGCAAGCAACCAATTGCCATTCAACAGGAGTTGGAAGAAAACCCGGGGCTAAACAATAAGCTGGATGAGATTTTTTTAAAGGCTTATAAACATGCCAGGAAGTTAGCCGCCAACGATATGCAGTGCAAAACGAATGATTTCCCGCCTGAATGCCCATGGAGTTATGAGCAAATCATGGAGGAAGGTTGGTTGCCTGATTAATAGTTAGGTCATGGGCAGCCCCTGCCAATTAACAATCGTCACCGATCAACCGTTCATCAATTCTTGCTATTTACCCTCACCTGCTGGCATACCCTTAACTGATTAGCCGTGGCCAACTCATAATAAGAGACTATACTTTCCTCGCGCCTGACTCGTCACAAAGAGCACTTTTCATGAACATTCCTTCGTTAAAAGTACCGGTCGTTACAACCTTTATTCTAAGCGCAATCCTTCTTATCACCGTTGTTCAGACTCCAACCGCTCTGGCCTGTACAGCCATTACGCTGGTTTCAGAGGACCATGCGGTCATCCAGGCTCGCACTGAAGAGTGGGGAACCTTCGATCTGGAATCAAAAATTATGGTGATACCACGAGACACTGCCTTTACAGGTCTCACACCCGATGGCAAACCGGGCTTAAGGTGGAAAACCAAATACGGAGTTGTTGGTATCAATGGCCTGAACAAACCGTCGCTTATCGATGGAATGAACGTAAGAGGCTTGGCGGTTTCAGTGCTGTACTTGCCCGGCGTCGCCGAGTTTCCACCCTATGACCCTGCCAAAGCAGCAAACACAATCGGCCCTCAAGACATCAGCAACTGGGTACTGACTACTCAGTCTACGATAAAAGAGGTAAAGCAAAATCTTCCAAAAGTAGATGTTGCCCCCGTGAAGGAAAAAGGCTTGGGCAATATCGTGCCGCCGATTCATTTCATGATGACAGATCGCTCAGGGGCATCAATTGTGGTGGAGTACACCCATGGCGGCAAGCTAAGTATTTATGACAACCCCGTCGGCGTGTTGACCAACAGTCCAGAATTTCCGTGGCATCTGCAAAACCTGAGAAACTACGTCGGCCTTACCGCTAAAGCGAAACCGGGCATTAAAGTAGGCGATCTGGAGTTAGCCCCTCACGGTGCTGGTTCGGGCATGATAGGCCTGCCTGGCGATTACACTCCCGTTTCCCGATTTGTTCGGGCTGCAGCACTGAGAAACTCAGTACGCCCACTCAAAGACGGTTATGCCGCCGCAATGGAAGCACTGCGCATCCTGAACAATTTTGATATTCCTTCTGGTGCAGTACTGGCCAGAGATGAACTCCCCAAAGACGACACTCTGGGTTCCACTCAGTGGACGACAGCCATGGATACCAAAGACTTGAAATACTATTACAAAACCATGTTTAACAGCCGTATTCGAGAGATTGATTTTGCATCGGTAGACTTTGATAAATCCGGGATTCGCTACCGCGATCTGGATCTGAAAAAACAGCAGGATTTGAAGGTCGTGGATATTAAGTAGTCACTGCTATGATTTAAACGCCGGGCCTTGTGGCTCAACAAACAAGATTGATCCGCTCGGATTCTCGGGTACCTATGACGTGGAATACTATCGATCTTCACGGGTATGCCAGAGCCTCAAAATATAAATGTTTGAGTTTTGGATTTCGTAGCGCATTTCATAGGGCCCTACCAGCACCTTTCTGACTTCTCTGGGGTCAAAAGCTTCAAGTCTTTCACCAAGCCTTGGATTTTCTATAAGACTGGCAGGACTGGATGTCAAAGACTGAACTGTTTTAGCTGCTGCGTGCTTATTCACAAGAGCTAAAAAATCATACAGCCGCGACAAGTCAGAAAGAGCTTTACTCGTCCACTTTATTTCCATTAGCGCGGCACCGGCAAGGGGGTTTCAGTTCCAAGACTTTCTGCCCACTCCTGCACGGCCTGATGATCAATGACAGCATTTGCGTCTACATCTGCCAGTGCTTCCCGGGTTAGCCTGTCGCGTTCCTCTTCCTGATCAATCCAGGCAGATAGAGCCTGTTTGATAATCCATCCCCTTGATCGCTCAAGTCTTTTTGCCAGCTGTTCCACTTTTTCGGCCAAAGGTAATGGCACATGGGCAGTAAGTACCTTTGTGTCTGTTTGAGCCATGATAATCCCTCTCTTAATCAGATATTAACAACTTTGAAAAATAGTGATTAATTATGATTAAGTCAATAATATTGCCAGATTTTGGTCTACCTTAACCTGACGTCAATTTGATCAAGATCAGAATGTCCAGATGGGATTACAAAGTGAGGATTGAAGATGAAAACCGGGAAGAATTCTATTATCAGTGAATTCAACCGACCACGCTATTCAATGGATGAATTGCTGGCCCAGTGCGATCTGTCAGCCGCCATGCCGGAAGAATTTACCGAATGGGATTCCATCCCGCCTGTTGGGGATGAAGCACTTTGAGCGTTTACGACTGTGGCAATATTGTCCGAGTGAATAGAAATAAACATTACTTAAAAAGGATATTTGTTATGGCTCATACATCAATGCTGCACGTCCGTGTAGATGCCGCATTAAAAACAGAAGCAACCGAAAAGCTGGCCAACTTCGGCTTAACCCTGTCTGATGCGGTTCGGATCCTGCAAACCCGGATAACCAAAGAAGGTGGCCTGCCCGTCGGCCTCACCAGTGACCCTGAAGCGCATGATGCCTGGTTCCGGGAGCAGGTTAAGCAGGCCTTGAACTCTGAAGATGTTTTATCCCATAACCAGGTTATGGATGAAGCCCAAGCCTTGATCGAAAGGAAAAAACAACGTGCATAAATTGGAGTGCTTGGGCCCTGCTCGTAACGACCTTTTGACCATTATTGATTATATCTCCGATGATAACCCAGAGGCGGCCCTTCGACTCAAGGACGAAAGTGTAAATTGCCAAACGTACCAATTTTGGTACAATTAAGAAATGAAAATTATAGCCGTTCGATTCTTTGTTGCGTCTTCAGGGAATGAGCCTGTCCGGGAGTGGCTGAAATCATTGTCCCGTGATGATCGCCGGACGGTGGGTGAAGACATTAAGACGGTTGAGATTGGCTGGCCTATCGGTATGCCACTGGTAAGAAAAATGGATGCGAAGCTTTGGGAGGTTCGTATCCATCTATCGGATGCCCGTATTGCCAGAGTGCTCTTCACAGTAGCCGGTGCTGACATGGTGTTACTGCACGGCTTTATCAAAAAGTCGGATAAAACCCCGGCAAACGATCTTAAGCTCGCAAAAACACGCCGTGATGACGTGCTAAGGGAACAAAAAGGAGGCAAGTGATGAGTAATCCCCATATTGGCAGTAGTTTCGACGACTTCCTGGAAGAAGAGGGCTTGCTGCCCGAATGCCAGGCAGAGGCTATAAAGCGAGTCCTGGCCTGGCAAATCAGCGAGTACCTGGAAACAGAGAAGGTCAACAAATCAACCTTTGCCCGCCGCCTGGGCACCAGCCGTTCACAACTGGATCGTCTTCTTGATCCCAACAGCACCAGCCTGAACCTGAAAACACTGGCGAATGCCGCTCTGGTGATGGGGAGAAAGCTGGAGTTGAGGATTGTTTGATTTGCCCGGTTCTTAGCCAGGTTGGCGGTAGATGCTTTAACGGGCTTGTTTTCCGATAAGGTCTGCAAGAGTCGCTTTGCCTGTTGGGTTACCAGATAAAGCCACTCAGCTGATTTTCTTGCACAAAATGACCCAAAATAAATTTCGGTTTTCATATTTGACTCTCCAGCTCACTCAGGGCAATCGTTCGAGTAAATCAGGTAGTTATTTCAAGCTGTAGAGAGTGTCGGTCAATAAACTGTACGTTTTTTCAAGTCTCGACAATGCTTCCTAATATTAAGCCTACCAAGCAGTTTGACTGAATTTAGAGTGTTTCAATATTTGAGATATCCTCTAATAAGATCGTCCTTCTGTCTTCTTCCGAAATACTAGAAGCAGACCCTCTTCGTTCTCCTAATCTATCATTTTGATTTTTAATTATTTGATCAACTATATTCCTGACAGCTCTCGCGTTTCCAAATTTCCTACCTTTTTCATAGCGCTGCTTTTTCAATAGCTCTGCAATGGAACCCTTAATGTCATGGCTTGCCAGCTCTTTATTCTTTTTAAAAATCATATTTTGAAAAATCTGCATAAAGGTTTTTATTGATGGATCTTCAAGCTCCAGTCTCACAGGGAAACGACTATCTAAGCCTGGGTTTTGATTCATGAAATCGCGCATCTCTTTAGAATAACCCGCAACGATAACAAGAAATCTTCCCCTTTGATTTTCAAGCTCTGGAAGTAGTGTGTTAATCACTATTGATCCATATTCATAACCTTGGTCTTTAGAGGCCAAATTATAAGCTTCATCAATAAATAGAACCCCTCCTTTTGCTTCTTTTATTGCCGCATTTGTTCGATCTTCTGTTTGACCCATATACTTTGCTACGAGGTCTTGACGTAGTTTTTCAACTACGTCAGGTTTATCCAGTATTCCAAGATCATAATATACTTGTGCAAGAGTTCTTGCCATTACTGTTTTTCCGGTACCTGGATTACCCAATAACGCTATATGGAATATTGGAACGGAATGACTCACTAGTAAAGAATTAATTGTACGCGGAACCTCTTTTTTCAAATTTTCAAGACCAACCATATTATGCAAATCTCTATATCCTTTGATAGCGTATATTTCATAAATTTTATCGGGAAGATCAGAACGTTCTATTAACTCGTCAACAGGTGGCTTTTTTCTTCATTTTTATTATCAAAAAGATGTAGAGAAAAAGAATAGTTTCCTCCATATAACTTTTTCCTTATTAATGAATTTTTAAGAGGCTCTTTTAAAGTTCTCAGCTCTTTCGCACTAAGCTTCTTAAACAGATTATGGGTTGCAGTTGTGTAGCTACCATATTCTCTCGCGAAAGGATCAGCTCCTTTTTCAAGAGCTTCTACAATACGATCAATGTTTGGTCTACTCTCACTTGCTTCATCTAGGAGAGTTTGTGAGGGAGTTTGTGGCTTTTTATCCTTTTTAGGCCTCACAATGTCACCCTCTTTAGGCCCCAAAACGTAACCCTCCAGCCATCTAAGAAGAGGTGCATAAATTTCATGTACTGCCTCAATAGCCTTTTCTTGCTTACCTGTTAGAGGGTGATCGTCCTCAAATTCAGCAAAAAATTCAGTTATTGGTTTATAACCCTCATCTACATGCTCCATTCTATCTGACCTATAGTTCGAGTGATAATATTCCTTAATGTATGTATAAAAGCCTTCACTAAAATAAATATGCAGAAATGATTTAGGTACTGCATATAGCCAGAGGAAAAACTTGTTTCGCGTGTAGTAATAGAAGACTACATCCTTATATGCAGTGGTCGTCATAGTACTTAGCTCAGCACCAAATTCTCTTTTTATTTCCTCGCACTTTTCTTCAAGGCTTATTCCATTAAAAAAACTATCTAATTTTTGTGCGATTTCTTTTAAGGTCGTTGATGTCAAAATCCAATATTCTGGCAATAGCAGACAAAGGCTCTTCAGTAGTTTTAAATGATTCCATTAATGCTTTATCTACTTTTGTTCTAAAAAAAGAATCATTATATATTCTGCTACGCAAAAACCTTGAATATATTTTCCCTTTACAGGTTTCTTTTCCACCAAGTTGTTCAATAATAGCTGAATTTAAAGCATCTATATTTGAGGTGATTATTGTATCAGCTTGAGTGAAAACAAGCTTTGGAGGCTTTGAATTGTCTGCATAGTACTTTGTGATTTTTTCCTCAAATTTAACCCTTGCATTTATTTTAGCTTTGTATTCAGTCTTTAAGCCTTGTACTTCACTGTCCTTTTCTATTTTAATCAATGCGTCAAGCTTATTTCTTACGAAAATTATTTTCCCTAAAAAACCTTGTTTTTCAGCTGGTCCAATAGTCCATAGTTAGACTCACTTGAAAGATCTTGCTGCATCACAAAAACAATGACGTCTGGGTTACCGATAAAATTAGCATTTCGAATAACAAACTCAGAGGTAGGGTTGTCTTCGTGCCCAGTTCCAATTAATGACCGGAACCTTACTTGTGATACGGTCACAACAGGATCCTCCTCGAGTGTAGGGGCGTCCTGAATATTCTGTAACTTTTCGTATCCCAAGATTGCATTTATCAGGGATGTCTTGCCTGTACTGAAAGGCCCCAAAAAGAGAATGTCGACCGTTTCATTTCCTTGGTCTTGGGCAGTGTCTTTTTGACGATCGTTATTCACAGAGCCATCTCCTTTATCGGCTTGCCCGCTTTGCCCACCCTCTTCTTCAGAACTGAAGCCCGTTTTATTAACTCTATCTTGCCTTCCTGAACTCCCTGCATCACTGCTCTGCTGCCCTGTAGAAGAGGGTGTATTCCCCCTTTTCTGAATCGATCCCTGCCCATTCATCCCTTGATGTAACAATTTGCTGATTTCACCCCCATCATAAATAACACCAATATCCGGAACTGAGTCATGAATTTGTTCTTTCCGGGTCAGGCTTTCCAGCCAGTCCAGCTCAAATTGCAAATTAAATTCACTGTCATTCTGTTCCAGTACAGAGGCCAGTTGCTTCTCAACAGCCTCAAGAAATTCCTTCTCACTGGCTGTATCGCTTCCATCAAAGTGCGTCTGCACATCCAGTAGCAAATCAACCAATTGTTCCCGCCCATTCAGTTTTGATGTCAGCCAGTTCAGCAACGCTGGGGCACTGGTCATATATTCCGCCAGCTCTGAACATTCGTCACGACGGACAGGAATACTGACGGGTTTGTGGCCATCAGTACGCAGTATGATATTGATCTCTTCGCTATACCCAAGCTGATCTAACAAATCGTAATAAAGCCGGGTTCCGGGAATAAAATCCCTCAGTCCTTCAGGCAGTCTCAGGGCGGGAAGTACCATTAGACTGTATGCGTCACTGGTCTGGAAAGGAATCCAGGGCGGTCGTTTTTTGTGCTGCTGATCGTCATCAAAGCTGAAACCGCCTCCACCTTCGGTAAGAATGGTGCCTTCTGAGGGTAAAAAGGAAGGTGGTAGCCCTCCACCATTATTAGTAGAAGTGTTTTGTCGTATGTATTCGGGTTTACCTTCAACAGCCAGGAAAGGTTTCTCTGAATGCAGCAGGTCAAGGAAATGGTATGGGTAGATACTGTTATCAACGGTGCATGTTTTTGGGTGCAGGATTTCCAGTGTCGTTTCTGGCTCCGTTATGGTGAGTTGGTAAGAGTAAGTCTGCTTTCCATCTTCTGCGAGGGTAATAAAGGCGGGTGTCTCGCTTGCCACTCGGTCAGCACAAATCACAAAATTCTGGTATGGCTGGGAGGTCAATCGAACCCATTTCTTGTCAGTCCGCAAGGATTCCTGCTGTTTGCGTTTAGGCGTTGACCAGAATCGTGTTTTAAGATTTCCCTGTTCGCTGATGAGTTGGGGAGGTTGCCATTCCGGGTATCCCTGGTTTGCCTCTGACTTAATAGCGGTCAGGCTGAGTGCGATTGCGAGGATAACTATCGGAACTGGAGGGCTCATTGCGGGTACCCATCGAAGAGGAATTAAGTAGAGGCCCCCATCAGCAGGAACAGGGTGCTCCTGATTATTTGTTGGTCTTTTGTGTGGTTTATCGCTGCTTTAACGGATCACTTAGGTATGGGTTTAAGCTCGTCTGATCCTTCAAGAGCTTAACAGTGCTTAGTTTTCGTTACCGTGAATCTTTGTCGTGACAGACCAGTAGTGAATTTAGCCAACTATGTACAGACAGGCAACCGAAACGCTCTGCACTTGCGCGGCCTTTTTGCCTTATATCCCCGCCCGTGTCAGGGTATCGCAAAACCCTGGCTCCCACGCTTTTAGGCCCTGTGGATCCCAGCGTGGAAATGGGCATAAGCCCCGAACTACCGTCAGCAGGGCGTTCAGTGCCCGCTTGATAACTGTTTTAGCCGCAACCACGATTTTGACACAGTAATGCATTCGCATTACTATGATAATTGATAGTTAACACCCGAAGGTTTCATCATGAAAAATGTGTTCGTAGATCGATCCACGCTGACGGATCGTTACCAGACGACTATTCCGGCCTCGGTCAGAAAGGCGCTGGAATTAAACAAGCAGGAAAAGCTTCAGTATGAGATTCGCTCCGATGGCAGTGTCCTGCTTTCCAAGTACCAGAGTGACGAGGGAGACCCCGTAATAGGAGGCTTCCTGGATTTTCTTGAGCAGGATATGAAAAACCATCCCCAAACACTTAAGCCGGTTTCCCCGGAGCTTGCCCGGAAGCTCAATGATCTGGTTGGGGAGATTGATACTGATCTTGATGAGACTCTTGGTGAGGATTGATCGGCAATGCCTTCCATCCGTAATGACTTTCATGGCTGGACGATTCTGGCCCACCCCATGTTTGTCGCACAACTCAAGAGTTTGGCTGTCGAGGTCAAAAAACTGAAACAGCAGCATCCTGATTCCTTTCAAAAGAAAAACGCCACAAAACGACTGGCGGCAATAATCCAGTTGGCGTTTGAACGGGTTCCAAGCAATCCCTCTGACCCTATATACCGCCAAGGCTTGACGCTTGGAAAAGCCAGAAAACACTGGTTTCGAGCTAAGTTTTTTCAACAGTACCGGCTGTTTTTCCGCTATGACGAAGCAGCCAGAATCATCATATATGCTTGGGTAAATGACGAAAAAACCAAACGTGCCTACGGTAGCAAGACCGATGCATATTCGGTGTTTGAGAAACTGGTAAATGCGGGAACGCCTCCTGACAGTTGGCAGGATCTCATGAATGAATCCCAAGGCATTGAGGATCTGGATGAATTCTTCAATGAAATTGATGGATAGAGCTTCTTCAGCATTGTGATTTAGCTTCATAATTTGAGGCGACATCTTCCATGAAAGTCACCGGGGGGATAATAAAGACAGGTGTGTCGCTTGCTACACGGTCGGCACAAATCACAAAATGCTGATACGGTGGGAGCTCAGTCGAACCCATTTCTTGTCAGCCCGCAAGGATTCAAGCTGTTTGAGGGTGTCGCAAATTACTGGCTCCCATGCTTTTAGACCCTGTGGGTCACAGAGTGAGAATGGGCACAATACCTCTTATTAGCCTAAAGTCGAAAAGGCAGATACGGCATATCCTGCTATGGTGGTCACTGCACCTGCGAGACTCATAGATCGCTGACTCTGATACCAATAATAATTATGGGAGAATCCCACAGTGGCACAACCTATAGACCCCGGGAAAGCGGCAGCGGCCGCTTATTGGCGCGAGAATATCCGCCTGTTACTCAGCCTTCTCGTCATCTGGTTTGCAGTTTCCTACGGCGCCGGAATCCTGTTCGTTGATCACCTTGACCAGTTTCAGCTGGGCGGTTTCCCTCTGGGCTTCTGGTTCGCCCAGCAGGGTTCTATCTACACCTTTGTGATACTGATATTTGTTTATGCCTGGCAGATGAACCGTCTGGATCATAAATACAATGTCTATGAAGAGGAGGAAGAAGCATGAGCACTGAAATGCTGACTTACCTCTTCATCGGCGCCTCTTTCGCCCTCTACATTGCCATCGCTATCTGGTCACGGGCAGGGTCCACGGGTGAATATTATGTTGCCGGCAAAGGCGTTCACCCGGTCGCTAACGGTATGGCAACGGGGGCCGACTGGATGTCTGCCGCTTCCTTTATTTCAATGGCCGGTATTATTTCCTTTGTTGGTCGTGACGGAGCGGTTTACCTGATGGGCTGGACCGGCGGTTATGTGCTGCTGGCCATGTGTCTGGCTCCCTACCTCAGAAAGTTCGGCAAGTTCACAGTGCCGGACTTTGTGGGTGAGCGTTACTATTCGCAGACTGCGCGTGTAGTGGCAGTGATCTGCGTCATCTTCATCTCCTTTACCTATGTAGCAGGCCAAATGCGAGGCGTTGGCATCGTATTCTCACGTTACCTGGAAGTGGACATCACCATGGGTGTTCTGATCGGTATGGGTATTGTCTTTTTCTACGCCGTATTGGGGGGTATGAAAGGGATCACCTACACTCAGGTCGCACAGTACTGTGTGATGATCTTTGCCTTTATGATTCCTGCTATTTTCATATCCATCATGATTACCGGCAACCCCATTCCCCAGCTGGGCTTTGGCAGTGAGGTAACAGGTACCGGACAATCGGTTCTTGAAAAACTGAACGGGCTCTCGACGGAACTGGGTTTCAAACAATACACAGATGGCTCTAAATCCACTATCGATGTGTTCTTTATCACCATGGCACTGATGGTCGGTACCGCAGGCTTGCCTCACGTTATTGTCAGATTCTTCACCACCCCGACGGTTCGTGACGCTCGTAAGTCTGCTGGTTATGCCCTGTTGTTCATCGCTGTCCTTTATACGACAGCCCCTGCTGTGGCCAGTTTTGCAAGAATCAATCTGCTGAATACCGTGAGTGAATCCAATTACAAAGATCTGCCCGAATGGTTCTCCAACTGGGAAAACTCCGGTCTGATTGCCTGGATCGACAAGAATGAAGATGGAAAAATCCAGTACACTGACGGTCGACCAATGGAAGGCAAACCACAGTTTACTTCTGAGCGAGGTATAAGCGGCGAACGTCTGGTATCCAACCATCCATCTGCCGGTGAGAATGAGTTGTATGTTGATCGCGATATTATGGTTCTGGCCAACCCCGAGATTGCTCAGCTGCCAGGCTGGGTCATAGCCCTGATTGCGGCAGGCGGGCTGGCTGCTGCACTCTCAACAGCTGCGGGACTGCTCCTGGTGATCTCAACCTCGGTGTCTCACGATCTGCTGAAAAAGAACCTGATGCCAAATATCTCTGACAAGCAGGAACTGCTGGCTGCCCGAATCGCCGCAGGCGTAGCCATTGTTATTGCAGGTTTGTTTGGTATTTATCCACCGGCCTTTGTCGCACAAGTGGTGGCATTTGCCTTTGGCCTGGCTGCGGCCTCCTTCTTCCCGGCCATCCTGATGGGCATCTTCTATAAACGTATGAACCGTGAAGGGGCTATTTCCGGCATGGTCACTGGCCTGGCATTCACCTTCGCCTACATCGTTTACTTCAAATTCATCAACCCCGCTGCCAACACAGCAGAAAATTGGTGGTTTGGTGTCTCTCCGGAAGGTATTGGCACACTGGGCATGCTGATCAACTTCAGTGTATCCATGGTGGTTTGTCATCTGACTGCGCCCCCCCCCAAGCATATCCAGACTCTTGTGGAAGACATCCGCGTGCCACGGGGTGCAACTTCCAGCCAGCCAGTAGTCGGTGGTAGCACACCTGCCAGCGATTTCGGATAACTTCTCTTTGACATCAGGCCTTCGGGCCTGATCACTCCCGGCTAAGCCGTGGGATACTTTGTGTACAGAGTCGATAGGATCAACAGCAGACCAGAGGGTGTTCTCATTATAGGTATAGATCTATTCCTGCACTTATTTATTGATGGCTACAAAACGAGCTACGCAACCCGTCACTTGAATGTCCACACTATTAAATCTTGAGCACAATTCATGCTCTAGCCCATCCAGATGATCTTCCTGATTGCTAAAAATCCCCTTCCGGTTGTATATGCCCATAAGAGCTTTCGCTAGCAAAGTACGAGTTACTCCACTACGAAGAATGGTGGCACCAAACAATTTCCCACCTTCATTCAGCAATGGCTTAAAGTGGTCGAACACGACAGCTTTGCTATGGATGCTGCCGGGCAGACAGTGCAGTAAATAGTTAATGCTAATCGAGCTGAAGCTATTTACCGGCAAGGTGGTAAAAGGTTTAAAAACGTTATGCACCAGAGTACTGGGTTGATATCTTTTTAATCGCTGCCCAGCGTAGTCAAGCGAGTTGGTGTTAAGGTCTACCAATGTCAACGATGGTCGGCAGGTTGGGAACTGGCAGTGATCAGGGAAATAGCCCGTGCCCACACCTATATCCAGATGCGGGTTGCTGACATGCTGATTAAACCAGTCCAAAAGTATGGGTGTCGGACATTGCCAGACAAGGCGGTTGGAGATACCCAGTACGGCGATATCATAGATGTTCAGAACTCCCTTTGAATAAACGGCCTGGCCTCTGTGAACCTGTTCGTTCGTTATCTTGCTGCGTGGAACAGTCATAGTGGAGTACCCCAATGAAGGAATCAGTAATCGACACTCACTATAGAAGACATTAGGCTACGCAACAGCAATGGCCAGGAGTCTCGCTGACACTAAAAAAATAATAATTCTGGGAATCTGACATAATAAGGAAGATGAAAAAGACCCGATCTGACCTCCAAGGAGCCCCCCTTGAGCTTGAAAACTGTATTTATAACCGGAGCCACTTCCGGCTTTGGTGAAGCCTGTGCCCGTCGTTTTGCCACTGAACAAGGCTGGCAGCTGGTAATTACCGGCAGAAGAAAAAAACGTCTGGAATCACTGGCCAGGGAACTCTCAGCATCCTGCCCGGTTCACTGCCTCGTGTTTGATATGAGAGATGAAGCTGCGATTCAAAAAGCGGTAAGCACTCTCCCGGAAGTTTTTTCAGACATCCATACTCTGATCAATAATGCCGGTCTGGCCCTGGGCACTAAACCGGCCGACCAGTGTGATACACAACAGTGGATGAACATGATTGATACCAACATTAAAGGACTGGTTTTAATCACTCATGCTCTTTTACCTGCCCTCAAGAAAAACAACAGTGGCAGTATTATAAACCTGGGGTCGGTTGCCGGGACTTATCCTTACCCTGGTGGCAATGTTTATGGTGGTACCAAGGCGTTTGTAAAACAGTTTTCCCTGAATCTTCGTTCTGACCTTCTGGGGACTGGCATCAGAGTGACCAATATCGCACCCGGAATGGCAGAAACTGAATTTTCAGTCGTGCGTTTCGATGGAGATCAATCTAAAGCCGATGCCGTTTATGAGGGCATGAAACCCCTTTCAGCAGAAGATATCGCCGAAAGCATCTATTGGGTCGCAAGCAGGCCGGCCCACGTCAATATTAATGCTATGGAAATCATGCCGGTTCAGCAGGCTTTTGCAGCTTTTGATGTGGATCGTAATCACTGAGACTTCTGCCTGTAGCCTGCTCTAAGCAGGCTACAGCTTTGAACACAGTCTCAAAAAAACAATTATTGAAGCAGGTTATGCACAAAATTTTGTTATCTAATAAACAACAAATAACGTATATATACTGATTTCATCAGACCTGATATACCCAAGGCACTCTCGTCTGATTATTTTTCAACCAATGCAAAAACACCCTGTAATCTCAGGCACTTCATGAGTTATCCACAAGTAATTCAGTGTGTTAATCAGTTATTTTGTTGAAAACACTTACCACACCTTTCTACCAATGAGTGCCAGCCAAACACCGGCCCCCCTGCCAATGGGCGGATTTCTCACAATAGTCACCCGGACTCAAAAAAATTGACCGCAACATAGAAATCTGATCAAGCCGGGTGTTGAGCCTATCAAAGCCGCCTTGATCGCAGCCAATAGCAAAGGCTATTAACGATTGCACAAAGCTTTTGCAGTGAAGCAGGCATTGAACGACACTTTTTTGCAAACCTTGGGCTTGTTTCTCTAAAAGTGCAATCGACTGATATTTCAGATGGGAGCCAGCTGTTGGTTGATTTCATAGCTTTTACACTCAAAGAATTCAAGTCAGGAATAAATACACGAACAAAGGCCAGCCACAGCATCCGCATGGCGACAACTTAGAAGCCGAAGTGAATAAGAAAACAGAAAAAAAATTTCAAAGAAAAGTCATTTTCCTGAATCCAGTCACCAGAGCCCAACGTATTCTCCATAGGACTGATAGAGGTCGGCCGCTGGTCGGCCACATTTTACCCTGACAATGTTTTTTCAGGCTAAGGTGCCAATGTCGAGATAGACTCAGGTCTTTTTTGTACCGTCCAGTCTTTGGCCCTACTCAACTGACTTGAGGTTTGCCTGAATTTATCGGGATATACATGAAAATACGATCGTTTAATCAGCACTCACAGACGAGCTGCACTTCAACCGCTCCGGAAAACAGCAGAAAAAATACCCTGCTTATGCTCTTCAGCTTATGTCTGGTACTCCTTCTTTCGCTGCTCAATCGACCTGCCTATGCTCTGTCAACGGACTGGTTGGTGAACCCTCAACAGCCTGAGGCCAGAGTCAGGCTACACTTCTCTGGTGAAGCAGACCCAACCACCCGCCAACTTTATGCGTCACTGGAAGTGCAGTTATCAGGTGACTGGAAGACTTACTGGCGATCACCCGGTGAGGCCGGAATTCCGCCCGAAATCGATTGGCGAACAGAAGAGCCACAAGGCAGCAGTAATATAGAAAATGTTGAGTGGCTCTGGCCTGTTCCGGAACGCATAGAAATGCTGGGGCTGCACACACTTGGCTATAAAAACGGCACTGTTTTTCCTCTTCTGATTCAGGTCAAAGACCTGAGTCAGCCTGTCGCCATCAATGCCAGACTGCGCCTGTCTTCCTGCACCACGGTCTGCGTTCTGACAGATTATGAGATTCAACTGGAGTTTACCCCCACTGATCTGAAAGCAGACCCGCAAGCATCATTCCTGATCGATAAAGCGCTTTCGAGGGTTCCGACGAATATGCCTGACACAGGGCTAAGCGCAGAATCTGTTGTATGGGATAAAGAAAACAACAAGGTTGTTGTCACTGCCCAGTCTGAAACTGGCTGGGAAAAAGCCGTTGACGTCATTATTGATGGCCAGGAAGAGATAACCTTCAGTCTGCCGGAAGTGACCATTGTGGGTAATCAGCTTCAGGCCATTATGAATGCGTCAAGCTGGTTGGGTGAATACAACCTGTCGGGTGAATCTGTCACAGTCACCCTTCTCAACGGAGACAGTGGCCTTGAAAAAACACTGCCTGTCGAAGAGGGTACTGCCATTTCACTGTCTGGAGGTAGCGGTGCAGCAAGCCTGATAGTATTACTGGGTCTGGCTCTACTGGGCGGCCTGATCCTTAACCTTATGCCGTGTGTTCTTCCTGTTCTTGGTATGAAACTCTCTTCCGTACTCCATGCATCAGGTCAGGAAGCCAGCCTCACTCGTAAACAGTTTCTGAGTTCTGCGGCAGGCATTATTTTCTCCTTCTGGTTACTGGCGACCTTCCTCTGGATACTCAAGCTGACTGGCAACAGTATTGGCTGGGGTATTCAGTTCCAGAATCCGTGGTTTATTGGTTTCATGGTAGTGGTGACTGCTCTTTTTGCTGCCAACCTGATGGGCATGTTTGAAATTCGCCTGCCTTCTTTCCTGTCGACTAAACTGGCTACAGCAGGTGATAACAGTACTGCAGGCCACTTTGTTCAGGGCATGTTCGCAACACTTCTGGCAACGCCCTGTTCAGCTCCATTCCTGGGAACCGCCGTCGCCTTTGCCTTGTCGACTAACAGCTTCAACCTGTTTGCCATTTTCACTGCCCTGGGCATAGGTCTTGCCCTTCCGTATCTGCTGATTGCTGCCAGACCCTCTTTGTTGAAGTGGATGCCAAAACCCGGACAGTGGATGATCAACCTTCGCCGTATATTGGCACTGATGCTGCTGGTGACTTCTCTGTGGCTAATCAGTCTGCTTCAGGTATTCCTGCCAGTCTATCTGCTTTTGATTATTGCCGTGATTCCAACCCTTATGATCCTGCACGCCTTGTTGACCAGTTTGATGCCTCAATCAGGAAAAGGATTATTGCTACTGCCCTCATTATTTCTGTCAATGGCGATAGTTCTCTTCGGGGCCTGGTCGACCGGTTTCTTCACACCGGAGCAATCAACATCAGACAACCTAACCTGGAAAACCTTGAATGAGCAGGAAATTGCCAGCTCGGTCGCTAAGGGAAAAGTCATCTTTGTTGATGTCACCGCTGACTGGTGTATCACTTGTAAAGCCAACAAGATCAGGGTCATCGACAGGGATCCCACCAACAGTCTCCTACAGCAGGACTTTGTTGTGACCATGCGGGGAGACTGGACCCGTCCTTCAGAAGAAATTAATGCCTACCTTCAGAAGAATGGACGATTTGGTGTGCCCTTCAATATTATCTACGGTCCGGGTGCTCCTGAAGGAATACCGCTGCCGGTTATTCTCGACCACGACACTGTAACAGCAGCTATCGAGAAGGCGACATCCATGTAAATTCATGAAATCAGCCTGAAAAGCTTCCCATAAAATCATGATGAAATGCTTTTCGCTGTTAAATGACCTGAGCCCCGAAGTAATACGAGCAGAAGGGCTCCAGAGTCAGATAGCCCGGCTTATTAGTCTTTGCCATTGCCATTTAATCATGACAAAGTGACAATCAAAGCCATATCGCCCCTGAAGCGAACCTCACTCTCATGAGCTTCAGCAACGACTCAGGGAAACAAATACCGACTCACAGAAGAGCACCATGAAAAAAACTCTTATTCTCACCACCACCTTACTGATGGGCTCGCTCAACCTTCAGGCAGAGCCTCTGGATGATCAGCAACAGCAAGAAGTCAGAGAGCTGGTTCGTAAAACCCTGATAGAAAACCCGGACATTCTGGTTGAAGCCATGAACGAGCTAAGAAAGCGAGAAATCGCCGCTCAGCAGAATGCCGAAAAGCAGATGCTGGAAGCCCGTCAAAAAGTGCTTTTTGAGAACCCTGAGAACCCCATTATGGGCAATCCTGAAGCCAAGGTGACTATTGCCTACTTTGGTGATTACAACTGTGGCTTCTGCAAGCGTCAGGATCCTATTCTGAAGAAAATTGTTAAAGAGAACCCTGACGTAAAAATTGTCATCAAGGAACTCCCTGTCCTCGGTCCTGAGTCTCGCGAAGCTGCGGAAATGGCCCTGGCCACCTTTAAGCAGGACAAGGGTAAATACCTGCCTGTTAACCAGCGTCTGATGTCCAAGCCTGGCAGACATAGCAGCAGCACTATTAAAGCTGCACTGAAAGCAGAGGGCATTGAGGCTGACAATCTGAAAGTGGACGAGTCTGTCACTCAGCAACTTGATGAGAACCTGCGTCTGGCACAGGAGCTTGGCATTCGTGGAACACCGGCACTGGTATTCCCTGATGAAGTGTTAAGAGGCTTCACCGAAGAAGGCGCACTGAAAGAAATGATCAAGCAACGTCTCTGATCTTAAATCCGATTAATAAAAAAACCGGAGTCATCCGGTTTTTTTATTTGAGTTCCTGGCTATCTATCAGGCCAAGTAATAATAACTTCTGAGCTGAAGAATATTAAAGTTCGGCAACAATACAGTCTTTACGTTCTTTTCCAGTTTTTGAGAGATACTCAGTAAACTCTGCCGGGATACGACCTGTGGTAGCACCTTCCCAGCTGACCACAGAGCCATCTCCTTTTTCATATTGAAACTGATAACGCTGTCTTGGCTTTCCTTTTCTGACTTTCTCGGCAACGGCAGAAGCCGCCAGATCTTCGAGGGTCAGACCTTTTTCATGCATTTGACCCAGAATACTTTCAACAGCTTCTCTTTTGCGCCCTTGTTGTTCCTTCTGTTCATTGTGCTCACGCACTTTTTCTTCATGGATCGCTTCTACGCGCTTGATAACACTTTCTATATCTTCAACATGCATACCTTGAAACAATTTACGCAACTGCACTTTTGATTTCAGGATATTCAGTGACTCTTCAAAAATATTCATTAGAAAAAACCAGGATAGGTATTATTTAGAAAGCGTCAAAAGTACCATTGCAATGACTAACTGTAAACAGTGTCGTACATAAATTATGATACAAAAAAATAACAATTGACGAATCAAGAAAAAAACAACAACTTTTTAATAGCCAATCATACGACCAATCGAATTAAATCATACGCTTAGCCGCAATAGTTTTATTACTCACCAGTGGCATAGACTCATTACGAGTCTATGCCACTGGTCTATCAAGGCTAAAATGAGGCTTAAAGCAGAGAGCGATGACTGTATCAAACTGTTTCCAGCTTCTTCAGCTCTTGTGCACGAAGATCTTTCCTCAATACCTTGCCTACAGGCGTCATCGGGAGCTCTACTCTGAACTCTACCTGTCTGGGCACTTTATAAGCTGTCATATTCTTGCGGCAATAATCCTTTAACTCCTGCTCGGTAACACTGTCATCCTGGGGAATAACAAAGAGTTTTACTGCCTCACCTGTTTTCTCATCAGGCACTCCGATCACCGCACAGTTTTGAACTTTTTCGTGTCTGGCGACAACATCCTCAATCTCATTGGGATAAACATTAAAGCCGGATACCAGCACCATATCTTTCAGGCGGTCAACTATACGTACATAACCGTCTTCCTGAATGATGGCTACATCCCCCGTACGGAACCAGCCGTCGTCCAGAACTTCAGCAGTGGCTTCAGGGCGCTGCCAGTAACCCGCCATGACCTGGGGGCCCTTTGCACAGAGTTCACCGCGTTCACCAAAAGGTAAATCATTGCCTTCATCATCAATGACTTTCAGAGCGGTACCCGGTAAGGCAATACCCACTGTGCCGTCCTGAACAAAATCACCCGCAGGGTTAGCGGTCAAAATCGGAGAGGTTTCAGACAAACCATAACCTTCACCGATTCGGCAACCAGTGAGTTCGAGCCAGCGATCTGCTGTGGCCTGCTGAAGTGCCGTACCCCCGGAGTTGGTCACTCTCAGATCAGAAAAGTCAATATTCTTGAACTCAGGATGATTCATCAAGCCCACAAACAGAGTGTTGAGGCCAATGAATGCATTAATACGCCAGGGCTTGATGGTTTTGATGAACGTATCAATATCCCTGGGGTTGGCAATCAGGATACTGTGCCCCCCCAGAGAGAAGTAAGACAATAGATGAACCGAAAAGGCATAGATGTGGTAAAGAGGCAGCGGCGCTACCACGGTATCACCTTCAGGATTGGAAACCGGACTACCATCAGCTTTTGTCTGCCTTCTCAACTCTACTGTCTGAAGAACATTGCTGATCAGATTGTTATGGGTCAGCATGGCGCCCTTGGCGACACCGGTAGTTCCTCCTGTGTACTGCAAAGCAGCCAGGTCTTCTTTTTGAGCCGGCCTGGGTGGCTTGTAGGTTGCCTTGCTACCCAGTGCCAGGGCCTGCCTGAAAGGTACCGCTGTTGGAAGGCTATAAGCCGGCACCATTTTCTTGATGTGCTTAACGGCAAAGTTGATTATGGAGCGCTTTGGCCAGGGCAACAGATCCGCCAGATCTGTCACTATCAGGTGATCAACACCGGTCTCAGGCAAAACTTCTTCGATCAGGTGCCCAACAATATTGACGCAAACCAGAGCTTTCACGCCTGCGTCATTAAACTGATGCTTAATCTCTCTGGCGGTATAGAGGGGGTTCGTATTTACAATGACCAAACCGGCCTTGATGGCACCGAAGGCCACCACCGGGTATTGCAGAATGTTGGGCATCTGTAGTGCGATGCGATCGCCGGGCTGCAGTCCGGTGTGTTGCTGAAGGTAAGCTGCAAACTGATCGCTCAGCCGATCCACTTCCTTAAAGCTGAGCGTTAATCCCAGCCCTGTGAACGCGGGCTTGTCTCCGTGTCTGTCGACAGCATCTGCAATCACTTCCCTGAGATTAGAGAAGGCTCCGAAGTCAATATGATCAGATATACCGGGTGCGCGTTTGCCATCCCAAAAAGCTACTTCCATGGAGAGCTCCTCGTCTTATTGTTGTGAATGTCGTCCGGGCTGCCACCGGCCATCTACAGATTATTCAAACCTGATCGGGAGCGCATTATACCCGCTTACCCGGCAGTCTTGAATTATTTTTGTAAGATTTTGTGATTCCTTGGAAGGTCTTCAGTATGAGCAGATAACTGTTTTTTTATGGAGCAAAGTCAGGTCGGTTTCAGAGGCCTTGCTGCCCATGGGAAGGAAGACTTGAAAGTGTGGAATTTTCTGAAGATGTGAAGGCATGTCTGCTACTTTTATTCTGACTTATCTACCAGATAGATACTATGCCATTTGTCTTATTCGGGCTCCTGTTATTATTCCATCTGTTTCAGACATGCGATGCTCGTGACGTCTACCAAAGTGCCTGGTGGATAGACGAATTATATTCGAAGGCCGAGAACAAGAGCATATCGGTAAAGTTAAACTCACAGCTGTATTTTGTTTGCCCTAATCTGCCCACTGTGGTCAGGATGCGTGGCCACGATAGGCAAACCTCAACCATGTATGAAAATGTATGGCTAACGGACAACGAAACCTATTATGAGAATTGTGAAATAGGAGATGATCCTCAAGACAAATTCACAAGCCGCTACGTATGCGGCAAACCCACACGCCTGGTTTTTCTTAGTATTCTGTTTCTTGAACATGCTGCCGGAAAAGACGACGTGACCTTTAAAGAGGGAAAACACTACTATTTCCTATCCACGTCAACGGGGGAATCGAGCACAGTACGTAACAGAAAAGACGGACATTGTCGAACACATAACATGCGCCTCAAGGTTTATATCTGTAAAAAATTCAATGAAACGGATCCCGGCTGCATTTATCCGGACCCTCAGTTAAACTGGTATAGTGCAACGGGTGCTTTTCTTTCTGCCCCTGTAAAAACGCCTTTAACAACTCCTTTAACGACGACCGTTCCCACCAATACCGCTGTCAATGGTACTGCAATGGTTAGCACAATCGCTAATGAAACGGTCCCCGTCACTATGGCTAAGAACGATACCGCAATAGTTGTGACAACCGCGGCGGGAACGACACCTGTCACTATGGCTGACAACAGTACCGCTATAGTTATCACAACCGCAGCGGGAGCGACTCCTGTCACTATGGCTGACAACAGTACCGCAATCGTTATGACAACCGTGAAGAGAGCAACTCCTGTCACTATGGCTGACAACGATACCGCAGTAATTGTGACAACTGCGACGGGGTCGGCTCCTGTCACTATGACTGACAACAGCACTGCAATAGTTATGGCAACAACCGCGACG
>NZ_JAHHPS010000304.1:0-1998 GCF_024606275.1 Endozoicomonas sp. SESOKO4
AAAAAGAATGGCCGCCCAAATCAAGACTGCCAGAATTTATGGGGGTTGACCAAGTGACATACCGTTCATGGCTGACTCGCACCGCTGAGGAAATCCTGTACTGGACGGCTATGCAACCTCATGAGGCTAAAGACAATTGTAGCTTTACTCTTTCTGATGAGTGTTACTCAGAACACATAAAGAGTAGTGGAAACCTGGATGCCACACTGTACCCACATGTTTTGCGTCGTTTCGACATACATAAAAAATTTCCTGAAGACTTCCATAATGTCAATGACCAACTCAATCTCGGAGCCAATAACTCCACCTTTCCCCTGATCAGTCTGGTCAAGGGACTTACGTTGTTTGCCGGTAATGTTTTTGCATTCGCAGGCCAATACACAGAGGAGGATGATATGGAGTGAGGAATATATTCCGCCAGCGCATCCTACATTTCAGGCTATTGAGAATTACTTTGGGTTGCATCGGTCCGGCCAGAGGCCTTTTTTCAACTCTGTGATTCTTCTGTTTTGGAACTTTTTTTGAATTGACGGGTCAATATTGTGAGCATTTTTTGACTGGGCTCTCCCTCGTCAAGATTAAGGACAATTTAAAGACAGGAAAAAACGATGGATCGATTATCTCAATTCTCATGTAATAAGAGGCAAAATTCACCTACTTTCAATGCTACAGAGAATCGTGGCAAAGTTTGCGGAAAAATCGTCAGCCCTGTCAGTGATAAGGCATTGGGAGTTCATCATGCAAATTTCACACAAGATCTTGTAACAGGACAAAAAGATCAAAAAGAGATCGGAATTACCTCCAGAGCCGTTGCTTCAGGCCTAGATTCCCATCAAGTCGCTAAACTCAAACCAAAATTAAAAAAGCTTAAAGATATTCAGGGTGCGAACACTGCTATCATCAGCGACAGACAACTTAAGCTCATTAAACGGCTCATGGATCATAGTATTAAAGGTAGGCTGACAGCAGAAAAATTTATAGATGTTATCGACTTTATTTATTATCGCCCTGAAAAAATATTACCTAAAGATTATTTTAAATCACCAACCCTTTTGTCAGGAATAATAAGAAATCAGCTTTGGGATGTTTCTAAAACGGAGATAGCTGATAAAATATGGGATGTATTAATATCAACACCTGAAAGGAAAAAACAGTTATTATTGACTCGCGTCAGGGAAAAAGGCGTCAGGCATTATTACGAAGACCTTTCTGATGAATTGAAAAATGATATTGATTTTCTGACTGAATGGTCAACTCTGAAAGGTATTCCCCGTGGTACACCACCAAATCTGGCAGTTCAGATTTATGAACGTCTGGATATCGGGGCCAAAATAAAGTCTGTGAGTGTTCTGCCGCGCAGCTTCGCAGACGATGATGTTTATAATGAGCTTATCCGTTCGGGAAGAATAACACTTAATGAGCTACCACAAAACATCAGAAAGAAAAACAAAGAGTACTGCCTTTCGCAATTATCGAAAGGCCTTTGCAGATTATCAGAGGTTCCGGCACAGTTTATAACAGAAAAAGCCATTTTGGATTCACTCGATGGTAGAAAATTTCTTATCAATTTTTTTGAACTTTTCAATGATGATATTGAATATGACATGTTGATCAGTCATCCTGAATTCTTTGAAGAAGTACTAGTCAAAATTACTTCAGCGCCCTTGGAAATAAGAATGCCAACCTCTTATACGCATATCGATCTTTTGTATGATGTTTATAAATATTGCATAAAAAGATACAGGTATGACAGGGAGAGACTTGCTTTATTATTAAAAAAACTGATAAAAGTTAATCCTTTTTTTGTTATACCTGTTAAAAATATGGATGATGAGTTGCTTCAGGGGATGATTAAAGAAGGAAAAGAATTACTATTAGCCATGTTAATCATTAGACCTGAAATAAGCCAATGTCTTGATACGGAAATTATTTCTTTTTTCTTTAAGAAAGTTAATGCTGGTGATGATTTTAAAACCCATGTCATGAATATTGTTTATC
>NZ_JAHHPS010000305.1:0-2148 GCF_024606275.1 Endozoicomonas sp. SESOKO4
AAAAAGAATGGCCGCCCAAATCAAGACTGCCAGAATTTATGGGGGTTGACCAAGTTACTTACCGTTCATGGCTGACTCGCACAGCTGAGGAAATCCTGTACTGGACGGCAATGCAACCTCATGAGGTCAAAGACAATTGTACATTTACTCTTTCTGATGAGTGTTACTCAGAACACATAAAGCAGAGTGGAAACCTGGATACCACACTGTACCCAAAAGCTTTGCGTCGTTTCGACATACATAAAAAATTTCCCAAAGACTTCCATAATGTCAATGACCAACTCAATCTTGGAGCCAACAACGCTGTCTTTCCTCTGATCAGTCTGGTCAAGGGACTTACATTGTTTGTCGGCAATATTTTTGCATTCGCAGATCAATACACAGAGGAGGATAATACAGAATGACGTTGATACTCCCCAGTGCCCCCAACATCTTGGCGAATCATCCTGTTACACATCAATAACCAAGCCACTGCCCGCTGGACAGAAAGACCTTTGGCGCAGCAAACGGCTCAGATCTTATCCCGGCATCACTGACAGTCTATTTGCACTGTTCGGTATGACACAGGCATAGCCAACGGCCTTATTTCAACTCTGGGATCCTTCTTTTTTGGAACTTTCGTTTAATCAACAGGTCAATATATGAAAGCGTTCTTTGGCTGGGCTCACCCTCGTCAAGATTAAGGATAATCAAAGATAGGAAAAAAAGGATGAATCAATTATCTCAACCCTCATGTAATCAGGGGCAAAATCTCTTTACTCGCACCGCTGTAGACCGTGTTACAGAAGATGTTACAGCGAATCATGGCAATGTCACTGGCACTGGCAGAATCGTTAGTCCTGTCAGTAGTGAGCCACTTGCAGAAAAGCGCGAAGATTTCACACCCGATCTCGTAACAGGGCAAAAAGAAATCGGAATTTCCTCCAGAGCCGTTGTTTTAGATGTAGATACCCCTAAGGCCCCTAAAATCAAACCAAAACCAAAAACACTTAAAACCATTCAGGGGGCGAACACTGCTATCTTAACCGACAGACAAGTCAAGCTGATTCAGGAACTCATCGGTTTTAGAAAAGGCAGACTCAGGGTAGATGAATTTATAGATGTTATCGACTTCCTTCGTTGTCGTCCGAAAATAAATTTGCCTAAAGATTATTCCAGATCCCCAACACTTTTGTCAGGGATAATAAGAAATCAACTATGGAATGTTTTCGATATGGAGGAAAGTGATGAAATGAGGGAGGTATTAATGTCAACCACTGAAAGGAGAAAACAGATATTCCTGGCTGATGTCAGGAGAACAGAATTGAGACATCACTTCACAGACCTTACTGAAGAATTAAAAAATGATATTGATTTTCTGACTGAATATTCAAGTCAGCAGGGTATTCCCTATGGTACACCGCCGAAACTGGCAATACCGATTTATGAGCGTCTGGATATCGCAGCAAAAATAAAATCTTTGCCTGTTCTTCCAGACAGCTTTAAAGATGATGATTTGTATGATCAGCTTATCCGTTCAGGAAGGATACAACTTAAAGACCTGCCACAAGACATCCTGGATAAAAACGAAGAGTACTGTCTTTTACAATTATCGAAGGGGTTGTGTACATTATCAGAGGTTCCGGCTCCGTTTTTAACAAAAAAATCCATTTTGGATTCACTCAATGGTTTCGGTTTGTACGATAATTTTATCGAGTTTTTCAAAAATTATAATAAATATATGACGGCGATCAATGATCCTGACTTCTTTGAAGAGGTACTTCTCAAAGCTACTTCAGCAGCGCTGGAAATAAGAATGAATTGCTATGTTTCAGGCATCTACCCCTTGTCTGATGTTTATCATTATTGCATAGAAAGATACAAAGATGGCAGGGAGGGATTTGCTTCGTTGTTAAAAAGATTGGTAAAAGCTAATCCCTTTTTTGTCATAGTCGTTGAAAATTTGAGTGATTCATTGCTTCAGGAATTGATTGAAATAGGAAAAAAATCATTATCACAAATGTTAAGCACAAGACCTGAAATAAGCCAGGCTTTTGATACAGGAGTCCTTTTTTCTTTCTTTAATAAAGTTAATGCAGAAGATGATTTTAAAAACCCCGTCATGAACAGCTGCTTGTTGGCAATGATTCTGTTAGCAAGGACATGAAT
>NZ_JAHHPS010000306.1:0-1898 GCF_024606275.1 Endozoicomonas sp. SESOKO4
ACGTAGAACTGCTGTTGCATGAGGCGATTGCCCAGCATATTGCCAAGCATGGAATGGAAGTCACCCTGACCAAGCTGGCCAGCAGGGTGATGGATATGTCGGAAGCCCTGATGATCGAGAAAGTTAAGATTGAGCACGACAACAGAACACTGACGGTGGAATGCGAACCACCACCGTTCACTATCAACCTGAGCATGGCACGTTTTCACTGAGTGTATAAGGCGGGTCATCCCGCCTTTCAGAAGAGGAAGAGAAAAATGAATGAAGCGCAAAAAAACACTATGAACGTTTTGAGAAATAACAGCATTCCATGCTGCTATGAATTAAGTAAGGTTGAATGCACCGTAACATGGCTGGAAGTTAATGGCTGCCACACGCCAACATTTCAGCTTGGTGGTCATGCACTCGACACTGACATTTCAGTAGAAACTGCTGACCATGAAGATTTTGAGTATTACGAACAGAACTATGGTTCAGAGCTGGAAGAAGGCCGTTATTACTATTACGACGGCGAACTCTATCACGATGAAATGAGTCCGTATCGTGAACACGATGAATTTAGTCAGTTTATAGCATCTGAAGTTAACGCAAGAATTTGGGATTTGAACAACGGATAACCCAAAGCTAACCAGCGCCGAAGTACACCCATTTATAGGAAATAGATATGCCGTTCGCTAAAGCAATTTTTAACAAGAACAAGCGGTTTCACTGGTATCGCGATGACAGTGATCTTGTCACTTCATTAAGCAAAAAATGATTTAAACCAGAAGTGGTTTGTTGCTGAGCTTTTTTATCCTGAATTTCCAGATTATGACGCCGAGATTCATAAGCTAGAGATCTCATTATTTCTGTCAAACCCTGCTGAGCTGGTTGAGTTTAAGATTTCCGCAGAGGTTAAGAGGCAGGTTTTAGAGCTGGAAGACTGGGTATAACCCCAGAGCTGACGGGCAGCGTAGCTGTCCCAGCCGAGCGAGTTGTTATACGGCTGGTCGATGGATGGGTAACACAATGAGCAATGTAATAAAGGTCAATTTTAAAAATCGTCGTTCGAACTGCCCAAAGTCTTTCTATATGCGATGGGTGAGTGCTGAGTATAAAAGGTGCCCTGATCCCGTAGCATGGACTTACCATGTTGCGTTTCGGGTATATGAAACTGACAAAAATTTTGCTGTACAGTTTATGACTGGAATTGGCTCAAAAGGTCAGAAATCCCCACACGCTTATTCACGGTCTAAACCTGTTTATAAGAAAGATTTGGATAAGCTGTGGTACTACATTTTTGACAAGCTCGACTTTTACAGAGCTGACGTCAAGGCAGTTGAATCGGCGATTCGTAAGGTTGCCGTATAACACAGGGGATATACCGCATCTAAGTTCTAATATCATTAACAACCGTACCAACAAGCCCGTCAGTCAGTCGGGCTTTTTGCTCTCCATCTTTTCAATCCGCTGATTCAACTCCCGCACTTCCTTCAGAAGCTGCTCCAGCGAACTGGCCTGAGCCAGTGAGGTTTCAATGCGATAAAGGTATTCGCTGTTAATGGATCGCTTGTTGCGTCTGGCAGCCTTACTGATCTGGGCATGAACGTCTTCAGGCACCCGCAAGCTGTAGACAGGCCATGACCTGCTCATTGCAGCCTCCCGTAACTGCACCGTGTAGGACGTATTGTGTTATTTCTCCTGTGCTTACGGGTAACTACACCGTGCAGTTATCTGCATATCGTCTATTTTGAGGTTAATCTTACAGACTCAAATAATGCGGGATATCAATGGAAAAAGACTACAGTGATCGACTAAATCGGCTCATAGATATTTTGAAAGAGCCAATGAAAGAACCAGGGGTAACCCTGCACTATGATCCTATTAATCGTAAAATCATACTGGTTCAGATGCCCTGT
>NZ_JAHHPS010000307.1:0-1604 GCF_024606275.1 Endozoicomonas sp. SESOKO4
GAGATTTACATTGCAACTCATAAACTTCAAGTCTTTCTTAATAAGAAGTATCCAGATAAATTTAAATTAACTATCAATGACGACAACATGTTTGTAGTGTCTTTGGAATTTGTAGCACCCTATGGCTGGTGGAAAGATGCATTTTTTAAAATAACGCTTAATTTTGACAATATTGGCAACAAAATACCAAACGTTTTCATTAAATATGCACCTAAGGTAGCCCACCATTTTACAAATAAACTTTTCTCAACAAAGAGTTATAACTGCTTTTATGGAATCAACTTCGGTGGTTATAAATACTGCTGGTCACACAGCCCCGAAAGTGTACTCTATGGATCAGACAATTTTACCGTAGAAGAACATATTTTGAATATAATCAATTGTTTGACAGCTGACTTCGATATAAGATCAGAAGGAATTCTTTCACATGACTTGCATGCAAGAAGCCCACAGAATGTGATTACAAAAGAAATAATCGACGTAAATGAACGGGTACAAAAAATCAGCAAGTCTGTTTATGTAGAAACGGATCACATTAAGATAGAAGAAAGTGTTCGAGAAAGAATAAAGGAAGGAGAAGATCCATTTTTTGATTATTTGGTAATGGACGATGAGTCCGATGATAAAAACAATATAGAATCAATAAGTACTGATACTTTTATTCCTATCGAAATGCAACCTGAAGCTGAGATTGTAGAATTTGATTATACCTCTATAGGAACTTTTCATGATCTGACCTCTGAAGCCAGGCGAAAATCGGAATTTAAAATACCATTAAATATAGAACCCGTTGTTTATTATAAGAATGAAAAGCTGGATGAGCATAATTTTAAACAGGTTCTGAATAGGATAAGGAAAGGAAATAAAAAAGAAGGAAATATAAAAAACAAACACAAGAAAAGGCATAACATTCTTACGCTGATTGTTAAAGTCCCTGATTATGAAAGGCGAGCGTTTGAAATTGCTGCGGCCCATTCAGATAAATTTTATATTCCAAAGAAGCACTTCCAACTGGCACATTACTTGAAAGCTGACGAAAGCACAGTAGGCAAACCCATAAAATGGGAAATACACATAGTTGAAAATAAGAAATTAGCAAAAGCTAATAATATGGTTTATCAGTATAAACTCATTTTACCTCTAAAAAGACAAAGGACAACAGAACGCTATAGAGGAGGATCTCAGTATGACAATCAAGCTAATATTTGGATACCCACTGTTAGAGAAAATATGTCGGAAGTTGAAAAGAAATTCACTTTAATGTCAATGTATGACTTATCTCGCAATAAATTTAAAATTCCGAATAATCTAAAAAAAAGCCGCTGTTTCAAATCTGGGTAATAACATTATTACCAAATCATTATTAATGCCACAGGACGATAAATGGTTACCAACTCTGAGCCACTTGGATTTATTGCTACAAAGAGTTGAAATGTCGCTCCTTATAAGCCATGAGGACTATTCAACCGCCAAAGAAAATAATGTTTTTTTTGAAAGCGTCATTGAAGGAAATATTGAAAAAAATGTTATCACGGATATGTCATTTTTTATTGGATACCTGGCTCCAAACCTGAGAGTTATATCCACTATGAGCGGTCCAGATA
>NZ_JAHHPS010000308.1:0-1252 GCF_024606275.1 Endozoicomonas sp. SESOKO4
GGCAACAACAGGCCATGATCCAAAAGTACATTCCCGAGATCAAGGCAGGTGACAAACGCATACTTCTGATCGACGGCGAACCCATACCTTACGCTCTGGCACGTATTCCCGCCGAGGGTGAACTGCGTGGCAACCTTGCCGCCGGCGGCAGTGGTGTGGGTCAGGCGCTGACCGAAAAAGATTACTGGATCGCTGAACAGGTGGCTCCGGTACTGAAAGAAAAAGGCCTGCTGTTTGTCGGGCTGGACGTCATTGGAGAATACCTGACCGAGATCAACGTTACCTCACCCACCTGTATACGACAGTTGGATGATCAGTTTGGTATCCGCATTGGTGACAGGTTGATGGATAAGATTGAGGAGAAGTTGTCTGTCCTGTGATCAAAAAAAGGGGGAGGGTTTTATCCCCCCCTCTTCATCGAGAAACATTTCATTCAGAATCAGTTAAATTTCTTTGAAGACGACAATAATTGTATGATTCTTTGAAGCTTGTGGTACATTTGATCGAGATAAAATCTTTCATCATTGTTAAAACAGCATGGAAAGCTTTGTTTAAATTTCTTGATTTTGGATTGAAGTTCCTTACCCAATTGAAGAAGCAAAGACTTATCTTTATATTTCGTCGAAAAAAATGTTGCCAGTCTTAAACGATGTTCATTATCAACTTCATCAATACCAAATTTTTTATTAAACTGAGTTGCGGCTTTAAATGCATTTTTGATGGTCTCTTTATCGGCGTCCTCTCTACAAGCGGCATCCATAGCCTGATTCAGAATATCATTTTCAAGTTTACTCTTCATTTGGTGCGCACGAGTTTCAAAAACTTTCATACCACCTATTGGGTCTAACCTTTGAAATGCATCAACAATGGCACCAACCATACGGCTAAAAATATTTTTCCTGCCTGTTTCAGCTGTGACATTGACATCAACTAATCTATTTTCATCGCTACTGGCACAGACAGAAACACTGTAATTTCTTTCTGCTTGCACTGAGTGAAATGTCACTTCTTTCTCGCCACCTTTGAACCCACCAATTCCGTCAATGAGTGTTCGATCAACCAGAATATTTTTCCAGTTATTGATGTTAGTGAGATTGGCTGCTGGACATCCCTGTATATTCATACCCATTACCTCCATGGCAGTTAATCAATAAAATAAATACTCCTATCACTTGGGATAAGCATTAAATATGTTTTAAAAAGATATAGAAAATTCACCCTGACGATAATGACCGCTCAGTTAGCAACACTG
>NZ_JAHHPS010000030.1:0-2677 GCF_024606275.1 Endozoicomonas sp. SESOKO4
GCGCTAATCCGCATCAGACCAGCTCTCTGAGGGCATCACTTACCCTGACAGAATCGGGTGAAAACGTTTCCTTAGCCTCTGTCGACTGTGCTATTAGGAGAACCAGGGTTCGAAAGCTGGGCTCAAGTCCTGATCCCTGAAATTTCAAACATCTGTCTCATACTGTACCGGGCCCGGAGCAGTACTTTTTACCACTACGTTCTGAATAATCAAAAAGTTCGCTGACAGCTCCCCACCCACATCGCTAAAAAAATGCAAACCCAACACTAGTCCCAGAAAATAAAAACCACCGGCAAACCACTGATTACAAATAGGAAATCAGGTAGCGTACTTCAAAGTGGCCGAAGTCCGTTATTTAGAGAGGAGAGAGAAAAAGCGGCCCAAAAATGGCCAAAAATCAGCTATTTTAAGAATTTTCCAAGCATGCAGTTATAAGACAGTGGATTATTATCAAACAGGCAGGAAGCCAGAAATAACTACTCCCCAAACCGACAAAAAGCCCTATAAAAGCAGGGCTTTCTGAAAATGGCGCGCTCGGTAGGATTCGAACCTATAACCGCTTGGTCCGCAGCCAGGTACTCTATCCAGCAGAGCTACGAGCGCGTAATACTCACTTGTTCACTGGCGGTGGGTGGGCTGCCAGCCTTCTAAATAGTTTTTCTGATAAACCCAGCCATCTCCAATGATTGAACTTGACAAAGTTAACAATATTGCTAACCTCACCTTATGAGAAAATCAACCTGGCAAATCCATTTTTTCAGTGATCGCGTCGCCAGAGACATGGACAAACTGCCTGCCGGGATACTGGCTGATTTCATTGACCTACTTGATCAGGTTGAAGTTCACGGTCCAAACCTTGGCGAACCTCATACCAAACTAATGGGTCGAGGACTTTATGAACTCAGGGCTCATGGATCTGAAGGAATAGGCAAAGGTCTTTTTTGCAGTGTTAAAGGAAATCACGTTGTTATTTTGCATGTGTTCCAGAAAAAAACTCAAAAAACACCTAAAAAAGACTTAGATCTGGGGTATCAACGAATGAAGGAGGTACAGCATGGCAAACTTAAGTTATAAGGCATTTCGTAAGAAAGCACTTGAGCGCGAAGACGTACAAGCCGCAATGGAAGAGAAATCAGAGTTCTTCTCACTCCGCCGTGAACTGATTCGAATGCGACAGGAAGCCGGAATGACCCAGGAAGACATTGCCCAGGCAATAGGCACACAGAAAACCAGTATCTGCCGACTTGAAAGCACCAACAGCAAAACACTACCCAGCCTGGGTATGCTGAAAAAATATGCTGAAGCCACCGGGCACAAGCTCAACATCACTTTTTCTCCTGCCTGAAACTATACCTTGTCAGCAATAGCAGCGAATGTCGACAGACTCATTTCAGAGTCTGCTGACATTCATGACTTTATGTCAAAGCGATCAGGCTGCCTGCCAGTTAGAGCAAGAAAAAGGACATCCATATAATAAAGAAGCTGGACATCTATACAAGTCAAATATAAGGGTGTCTTATTATTTGGAAGGCGTAGGAAACAGCAAAAGAACAACACCTGAAAGTGTTGGCTCAGAAAAAAGGGATTACCAGTGTCAGCTATGCCTCCCGGATCTTACGCCTGACCACCCTCTCGCCAGAGATTCAGAAGGCCATCATTGATGGCAGAAGCTTGGGTGGCCTGATGCTGGCTGATTTTATGAAGCCCTTTCCCCTGCTCTGGTCGGAGCAGAAGAAGGCTTTGGGGATACCGGAGGATTGATGTATTCCCTCACTGTCTCAAGCTACTTTGAGTGTTACCGAACGACCTAATTTTTGTAGCATGTCTACCAATGCATCAATAGTGAACTTGCTGGCCTTTCCTGTCATCACATCAGAGACTCTGGGTCTGTTCACATTCAACAGTCGTGCAGCTTCTTCCTGTTTCAGCTGGCGATCTCTGATGGTCTTTGTAATTTCTGCCATCAGTTGAATCTTGAGGTCCGCCTTAATTTTACCCTCAGCTTCCTCTTTCAGTTTCTTTGCTTCTTCAGGGGAAAAGCCCAAGTCAGCAAAAACGTTGCCACCTGTTGGTGTCGTATGTCCGATGTTCTTAATACTCATCCGTCCTTCCTCCTTTTGCTACGTTCTGCCGGAACCTGCTTGTAACGGCGGGCTGCTACTTGCTTGTCGTGCTGACTGGTTTGTTGGGTTTTCTTTTGAAAACTGTGCAGCACGTATACAGCTTCCTCAAACTTGGCCAAATACATCACTCGAAAAGCACCACCTTCTTCCGAGATGATAATTTCCCTGACACCTGCTCCCACTGTCTTGAAATCCTTCCAGTGTTCAGGGTCAAGGTCATGCTGTATCCGGCTTAATTGATAACCCGCTTCTCGCTTGGCCAAATCCGGGAATTCAAGCAGGTCTTCCAAGGAGCTGCCCATCCAGAAAATCGGTTTTTCGTTATCCAACAGCTTAGCACTATGTATAAAATTTTGTACACTTTAGAACAAATATAGTTCCTCTGTGGAGAAAAAAGCAGTAAAAAATAATCAAAAAGTTCGCTGACAGCTCCCCGCCCACACCGCTATAAACTAAGAAAGAAGTAAGAGAAGCAAGAAAAAGAGAAAAAGAAAAGAGAAAAGAAAAGAGAAAAAGGACATCCATATAAGGCAAGAAAAAGACAAGAAAAAGGA
>NZ_JAHHPS010000309.1:0-1913 GCF_024606275.1 Endozoicomonas sp. SESOKO4
ATCATCCCAGTTGTCAATACCAAGCTCCGCCGCCATTTGAATGTTGCGAGCTATTGTGGCATCTGCTCTGGCATCAAGAACTTGTTGTTCCAGCCTTGGAATGCCTTCGACTTCCTGCTGAAGTTTATGTGACAGCTGTTGCAGTCCTGCCATCACTTTAAGAGTCTGTAGAAACTCATTCTCAACTCGTTGCCTGAGCTGAAGTGATCTGTATATTTTCTGGTGACTATCAACAATTGTCTCCGTTAAGAGTTTCATCTCCTTTCTGAGCTGGACGAGTTTGAGTTCTGTTGTCTGTTGCTGCTCTTTCAGCTCGCTTTCTATCTCAATCAGCTGTCCGGCCATGTCGCCCGTGACTTTGGAAGCAAACTTTTTGTTCTCCCCAAGAGCATCGATCTGCGCTTCGTTGATACCGCTTAGAACGGCTACCACTTGCTGAATATTCTGAATAAAGAGCTGACTGGTCAGAAAATTTTTAATGACGGGTTTGAAACCGAAGTATTTTACCAGTTGAGAATGCATCCAGGTTGGCGTGGCAACTGATAAAGCCAATCTGATGTGTGCTGTTGTGAATTCAAATTCATCGGCTTTGTCTGGAGTAGCGCTGGTTAATGCCTGCTGGATAGATTCATAGTATGTCAGCGTAATCAGTTTAGCTTTGCTAAGTAGAGCATCTTGCTGTACAGCTAACTCCTCCAGCAGTTCCATTTGCCTGTTTCGAATGACGTACTGGTAGCCTTTGACCTTATCTTTTTTTACCTGTGTGGTTGTTGAAGGAATGGGGTTATTAGCGAAATCTTTTACCAGGAGTTTATAGAGGCCTTCCACAAAAGCGAGGTCGGTCGGATTCTGTTTCAGATGATGGAAAACAATAGCTTCTCCCGTAGCCCCGGTCACTTCCAGTTTTGGATAACCCGCAGGCACAGGATAAGTCTGTGTCTCACCCTCGATGTGTTCAACATAGCTGACAGGTTTATAGTATGACAACAGATCATTCAGGGCTTTCTGTTGTAAACCTTCCTCCAGAACATGAACCTGGGTGTAGGCAGAGGTGGCTGCTGCCAAAAGCACTTCATCATTGATGAAGAGCGATTGACCCAGACGTTGCAGTTCAGGAGTCTGATCGCCTGTAGTCATAAGAAGCATAAAGGTGCGCCCGTTCACTTCAATTTTGTCTACTTTAATGGTGGCAAGGGCGACATAGCGATCAACTTCGCCAAGGCTTCCTGCTCTTTCATTGGCTCCTTTCAGTACTCCGACCAGCCGTTTGGGGCTGGCGATTTTCGTTAACGGTTCCAATGGTTCGATGTCACCTGATTGATGACGAACAGCCTTTATTGAATCCTGACTCGTCATTCCTTCTCTGACTTCAATGACCAGTTTCTTTTCTGCAAGGTTATGGGTGAATCTGAAGACTCCCTCATTACCGACCTTGAGGACTTTGGTGTACTTCTGAGCAACATCATTCTCGTCTGTTTCAAACAGATCAACACTGGAAACGCCAACACCGATGCCAGAAAGCGCGTCTGTGAAGCCTTCAGAAGGAACGTGATAGTCTGCTCTGACTTGAGTCTGGTCAGGGTAGGTGGTGGTAATGGATTTGGGTATTGGCTGCAGATCATCACCTAAAGTTGGCTGAACTATGATCTCGCTCTGGGTAAACTCCACATGTCCATTGACCGGAATATCGACAGATTTTGTCTCCAGCCTGAAACCGGCCAGTGCCTCTGTACTAATGATGGAAGTGCTGATGGCAATAGCCACTGCAAGGCTTATGGCATTGGGGCGGGCATGTGTCATTCTGTTACCTTGGAGCTGAGTACTTTTATTACCGTGCACAGTGATTGCCATAGCAGGCGAGGAAGCGACTTCTATTCGCTCATGGCTGTTAATTGCTTATGGCTGTTCCGGTA
>NZ_JAHHPS010000310.1:0-7821 GCF_024606275.1 Endozoicomonas sp. SESOKO4
CACTCATGACTCTTTTTACCAATCACTTTCGAACATAAAGGTCAATGAATTTACTGGAGAAAAGGATCTGATCTTTGGAGATATTGTACAAATAACAAGCCAACCTTCCGATACTGGAGATAAACCTTTAGTTTTTCATAGTATGATTTATATCGGTGATGGCAAATACATTAACAAACTTTCTAACCTGGATATTTACATCCAGGATCTTGAGTCAATATTAGATACTTTTGAAGCGTGGAAAAAAAGAATACTAAGGGTTGTCAGGGATGTCAGCACATGACGCCTGTTCTCATGAATCAAGATTGTTCACCATGAGATTACTTTCAACTCAATACTTGCGGCAATAATCACTAATGTACGAGAAAAACCGGCACAACAAGGGCTTTACCGACCGGCCCAACCATTATTCACCAAATTTATACCAAAGATTGCGGGCTTCACTTAACTTGAATAACGCTATCCGATATACTGCCCGCGCCCGGTTGGCTGAAGAAGCAATGGTTACAGTTCTTTTCACTGCTAATCTGTAAAGAATAATTCCCACCGGTATACGATGCCTGCACACATCGCCATGGGCATGAAAGTAATCTAAAGTGAACTCCTGTTCTGGAGGAGGAGCAGTGGTATCCGTCAGAGCTTTCTTCTCTACCCGCCCAGCCATATTGTGCAGGACCTACATTCACAGGAACATCAGCAACTGTCTGGCCCACCGCTGTAGAGATTACGGGAAAAGTGACCGGACAGGCCGCACAGATGATGAGGGTTGATCCGTGCTAGAAGCCTACAGAAAACATGTCGAAGAGCGTGCAGCAGAGGGTGTCCCACCAAAGCCACTGAGCGCTGAGCAAGTCACCGGACTGGTAGCCTTGCTGAAAACCCCGCCAGTCGGTGAAGAAGAGTATCTGCTGGACCTGCTGGAAAACCGCATTCCGCCCGGCGTAGACGAAGCTGCTTACGTAAAAGCCGGTTTCCTGTCCGCCATTGCCAAAGGCGAAGCAGAATCCCCACTACTGGATAAAAATAAAGCGGTTGAACTGCTGGGCCTGATGCACGGTGGCTACAACATTGAGACGCTGGTAGAACTGCTGGACAGCACCGAACTGGCGGAGCTGGCTGCAGAACAACTGAAAAGCACCCTGCTGGTGTTTGATGCTTTCCACGACATTGAAGAGAAAAGCAAGGCCGGAAACGCACACGCCAAGGCTGTTCTGAAGTCCTGGGCAGATGCCGAGTGGTTCACCCAGCGCCAGACGGTTCAGGAAAGTATCAAGGTTGCCGTCTTCAAGGTGTCTGGTGAAACCAACACCGATGACCTTTCTCCTGCACCAGATGCCTGGTCTCGTCCCGATATTCCGGTTCATGCCCGTGCCATGTACAAAATGACGCGCGACGGTTTGGAACCTGAAGAGCACGGCGTGATCGGCCCTCTGCAGCAGATCGACAAAATCAAGGCAAAAGGCCTGCCCGTTGCCTTCGTGGGCGATGTAGTGGGTACCGGCTCTTCGCGTAAGTCCGCTACCAACTCGGTATTATGGTTCTTTGGTGATGACATTCCGGGTGTGCCAAACAAGCGTGCCGGCGGTATCTGTATTGGCGGTAAAGTAGCACCTATCTTCTTTAACACTATGGAAGATGCTGGCGCTCTGGTTTTTGAAGCCCCCGTTGATAAGCTGGGCATGGGGGATGTGATTGAAATCCGTCCATACGACGGCAAAATCCTGTCTGAATCCGGTGAAGTGCTGTCTGAATTCGACTTCAAATCCGACGTCATCCTGGACGAAGTTCAAGCAGGCGGCCGCATTAACCTGATCATAGGCCGTGGTTTGACTGACCGTGCCCGTGAAGCTCTGGGTCTGGGACACTCTGATATTTTCCGTCGTCCTGTTGCTCCCAAAGCCTCCGACAAAGGTTTTACCCTGGCCCAGAAAATGGTTGGCAAGGCCTGCGGTGTTGAAGGCATTCGCCCTGGCACCTACTGCGAGCCCAAAATGACCACCGTAGGTTCTCAGGACACTACGGGTCCAATGACCCGCGACGAACTGAAAGACCTGGCTTGTCTGGGCTTCTCTTCCGATCTGGTGATGCAGTCTTTCTGTCACACAGCAGCTTATCCAAAGCCTGTTGATGTTGAAACTCACCACACTCTGCCAGACTTCATCATGAACCGTGGCGGTGTGTCCCTGCGCCCGGGCGACGGTATAATCCACAGTTGGCTGAACCGCATGCTGCTGCCTGACACGGTCGGTACCGGAGGGGACTCTCACACCCGTTTCCCACTGGGTATTTCCTTTCCTGCTGGTTCCGGTCTGGTAGCCTTTGCTGCGGCTACCGGTGTTATGCCTCTGGATATGCCTGAGTCCATTCTGGTTCGCTTCAAGGGCGAAATGCAACCCGGCATCACCCTGCGTGATCTGGTTCACGCCATTCCTCTTTACGGTATCAAGCAAGGTCTGCTGACGGTTGAGAAGAAAGGCAAGAAGAACGCCTTCTCTGGCCGCATTCTGGAAATCGAAGGTCTCGAGAGCCTGACAGCGGAACAAGCTTTCGAATTGTCTGACGCTTCTGCTGAACGTTCTGCTGCCGGTTGTACCATCACGCTTTCTGAAGAGTCCATCGCCGAATACCTGAAATCAAATGTGACGATGCTGCGCTGGATGATCAGCGAAGGTTATGGTGACCCTCGTACTCTGGAGCGCCGTGCTCGCAAGATGGAAGAGTGGCTGGCTAATCCGACGATGATGCGTGCGGATGCTGACGCTGAATACGCTGAAGTGATTGAAATAGACCTGTCTGAAATCAAAGAGCCTATCCTGTGTGCTCCTAACGATCCAGATGATGCCCGTACACTGTCTGACGTGGCAGGCGACAAGATTGACGAAGTTTTCCTGGGCTCCTGCATGACCAACATCGGTCACTTCCGCGCGGCCGGTAAACTGCTGCAGCAGAACAAGGAGCCTCTGCAAACCCGCTTCTGGATGTCTCCTCCTACCAAGATGGACAAGGCCCAGCTGGAAGAAGAAGGCTACTATAGCATTTATCAGGACAGCGGTGTTCGCACCGAAATTCCGGGCTGCTCATTGTGTATGGGTAACCAGGCACGTGTAGAACCAGGCGCCACTGTGCTGTCTACTTCTACCCGTAACTTCCCGAACCGTCTCGGTGATGGCGCTAACGTATACCTCTGCTCTGCCGAGCTGGCTTCTGTGGGCGCGATTCTGGGCAAAATCCCTACGGCTGAAGAGTACATGGAATACGCACAAAATCTGGATTCCATGTCCAGTGAAGTCTACCGTTACCTGAACTTTGATCAGGTAGAGTCCTATCAGAAGGCGGCCGATGAGGTTATCGCTAAAGCAAGCTGATCAGTGACCTGGTTGTCGTCACAAGATCCCCGCCATTGTGCGGGGATTTTTTTTCTAACTCTGAATGCCAGAAGTGTGATCGATGGGAGAATTGACGCTGTATTTCAAACCAGCATAAAAATTCGTTGGAAAGTCGACAACTTTTCCGGCCAACTCTGTCAGCCAACCTTGCCAGATACCTTTCAGCCCTGTGAATCCCTATCAGGGATGAACTGATTATACTTAAGACTATCGGTAGATTTTCTGGCTCAAGCATGATTCCAACGTCTGATTCGGTCAGTTCAGCATCCAACTGGCAGCTTTTCAAAAGCTGGGTAAAACATAAACTGCGCTCAGCCTTTACCTGGAACCGGAAAACCCGGGTACTGGAAGACCCTGCAGCCTTGCTTCAGGAAGCCAGGGCCAGAGGCGACAACCCTTATTCAGGAATAAAACTTCGAAACATCAAACGGGATGAAAATCCACAGCCTCAGATCAATAGAACCGCCCAACATTACAGAAATGACTTTGCCCGTATTGGTATTGATGTCAGTTCACTGGCCGAAGAGACTGACCTCTTTTTGGAGCTTCAGTACAAACTGCTAACCCGGGCCAAGAGCCTGCAATCCAAAATCTACAAACAGGGAATGCTGGAAGATATGCAGGCCTGCTCCAGGCTTGTGAATCGAGTGATCGCCGGTGACTGGCCAGCTGTCCTGGATGATCTTACTCCGGACCACCCTACTGAAGGGATCCACGAATTGGTGGATTTTGTCAGACCTCTTCAACTTTTGCTCACCCCCCCGAAAGAACAATCGACCATCACCCAGGTACAAACGGATGTCAAAATACCTTCCGACCAATTGTTGGGAAAAGAAGTCTTTTTGATGTCCGGGGATATCAGCCTGATGAATGAGTTACGCAACCTACCGATTGAAGTCATTGCCTGTCCCTACACCCCCATGGGATCACCCAACGAAACAGCTTTACTGAGTCAGCTTTCCGAGATTGATCCCGGCCTGACAAGAAAAGGGTTTCGGGAAGCCATTAAAAAGATGAAACCGGGGCTGGCCGCCATTACAGCCAGCCCCGCTTTGCAGTGCAGAGGCTTCAGTCATATGGTTCATGCCATACTTCCTAAGGCTGATTCCGGGAGTATTCATTCAGAATTGGTCAGCGCCTACCAATCGGCCATCGAAGCCGCTCACAGGAAAAACCTGTCGAGCATCGCCATCCCCATCTTCAGCTCTGAACTGAATCTTACCCCTCAAAGAGCCGCGACTGTCGCTTGTATTGCTGTCAGCCGATACATGAGCAGCCACACTTATGAAACCAGACCCCCCAAAGTCTATCTGGTTTGCCCCAGCACAGAGGAAGGTCAGAAAATCCAGGGATATATTAACCATTACTTGAGCCAGAAGATGCCGAAGCCTCCTGTGCAAGACTCTCCCTGACACTAAAAACGAGTCAGAAGCCGCTTCAGCTCGTGCATTTCCGAAAAATTTTCCCCATAAGCTGCTTGTATATAAGCCTCACAAAAAGACATTACAGGCTCTGCGAGCTTATCATCTGATTTGGAGATACGGCGTGCAAAACTCAACTCTGCTTCGCCATCTCCCGGGACAAAACCTCTTTTGGCCATTTTTTTAAGGAAGCGGGCATAGAGTTTCTGCAGTGGAGATAGCGACTGGCGACGATACAATAAAGTCAGCGATAATACGGCCAATATCAAGCTTACCCCCAGCGCCAGAGCCGTCGCCTGCCGCCAGTAAAAATCTTTATCGCCCAACAGGCTTCTCAGAAACGCCTCCTGTTGATCCTGCTTGAAGTTCACGACCGACCTCTGCCATTGATATTCTGCTTTCTCAAAGACCAGCCTGACTCTGTTAATAATGCCTGACTGACGATAACGATAGAGAGATAATGGACTGTCTGGCAAAAAAGTTTCGGCAGGGCCAATAGCTGCTTCCAGGCCAGATGCTATTCTCTGGGGTGAAACTGCGGCGGTAGGATCAAACCTCAACCATCCCTGCCCTGCCACCCAGATTTCAGCCCAGGCATGAGCATCGAACTGTCGGACCTGAATCAGGTTTTCATCTTCCTTGAACTCTCCGCCCTGATAACCACCGATGACTCTGGCCGGAATACCTGCTGCTCTCATCAAATAAACAAATGCACCCGCATAATGGGCACAAAAACCTCGCCGACCTTCAAACAGAAATTGATCAATCGTGGAACTTTGATCGTACAAAGGTGGGGAAAGGGTATAGTAGAAGTCATCCTGACGAAACAGCGACAGTAGTCGACCCGCCATTTTCACGGGATCCTCACCGGCCTGGTTGAACAGTCTAAGCGCATATTGCCGACTTCTATCATTTCCGACTACCGGAATCCGGGTATTCAACTCAACAAGCCAGCCAGGCATAGAGACAGATCGAGCCCGGGGCAACATCCCATCCAGGGAGTACAGCAGTCGACTGTCAACCGGTTGCTCCGATGCCAGCCTCATTGTCCTGTAGAAAAAACTTTTTTCAGCCACTGTACCGGCAGCTCCCAGGGAATACATCCATGGTTTTCCGGTAGGCTCCATCATGACTTCATATTGATAACTTCCCAGACGATTCTTCCACCATCCTTCAGTAACAGGCTGCTTACTGACCCAATCTTTCTGCGACATAGCGGCAACAGAAAACAGCTTGTCCGTCTGCTTCCAAGTCTTGCCATCAAACTGATCCAGCACCACAGCCCGCCAGTATCTTTGCTGAGCAGGTGGCACATCAGCTGCAAAGCGGGCACGAAACACCAATTCATCTGAACGACTGAGTCTGGCTATATCGCCAGGAGTCATGGCATCGGTTAAACCAACTCTGCCACTGTTATCAGGAAGAGGGACTGACCAAAGCGGCCCCATACGAGGTACCAGGATAAACAGAAGAATGGTTAAAGGAGCCGCCTGAAAAGCCAGAAGACCTGCAAACCTGATACTCGATACAACAGGTGTCGTATCCATTTCCCGGAACAAACCTTGCTGAGCCGCAATCAACATGACCAGACAAAACATAAGGTATAGCGTCTGTAATAACGTCTGGGAAAACAGAACGGCTGTTGCCACCAGAAAATAGCCGATGTAAACGACAACGAGCGCATCCCGCTGGCTTCTCATTTCCAGTAGTTTGAGTGCATACCCTGCGGCCAGAATAGAGACCGATGATTCCAGGGATATCAATGGCCTGAAACTGACCACCACCGAAACAAGAGCAATCAGGATCAGCCCCAGGCGCAATAAAAAAGGTGGCCAATGCCCTCTACCCTGCAAAATGGCAATCCGCCAGCCTGCGGAAAGACAACCTGTCAGAATAATAAGCAACGGAACTTGCTTCCAAATGGGGAACAAGACTGAAAGAAGTGCGGCAATTAACCACAATGTTGAGGTCCTGCTCACCTGAGCATCACTCAGCACGTTCACCTCCGGACCTTTTAATACCCGGAGCCCTATCAGAGCCAGAAGCAAATAACGCCAGAGTTTCAAGGCACTCTTTTGAATGCTTGTGCCCTATATTGGCAGCCAACTCTGTTCCGGGAACGGACAAACTGTATGGTCTGTTACTGGCTTCACATTCCAGACACCATCCAGCCAAAACAGAGAGTTTATCTTCCAGACTTACACCGGGATTATGCTGCAGGCAGAGCTTAACCTGATGACCTAAAGGTTCCTCAAACAGCTTGGTATTCAGCTCACTGGTTCTCGCATAGCCTTTCCAATCAACATGACCCGGAAGATCCGTCTCTTTATAACGGCGAAAACCGGCAAAATCATCCTGCCCTGATCGTGTTTGTCTACCGGTCTCCTCTCCTACTCCCAGCAGACTTGGAACAGGGTGGGAAAAATCAGCCCTGGGATAGATCAGGGTGTGCATTTCCAGCTGGACCCAGCTCCATGCCCTGCAAAACCCCAGAGGGTACACACTCTCTACTTTCATCCTGCCCGGACGAAACCAGCCTCTGGATATTGCTTTTACCTGCAGAGTGAAGTCCTGATTGGTTTCGAATGAGTAGGTCACCTGCTCATTTTCAGGCCAGCCTAATCGCACAGATTGTCGCCCCCGGCCCCCTGACTGCAACTGCAGATGAACTGATATCAAGTCTCCTGCATGACCCGAATCAGCAGACTTTGAAACCAGAGTCATCCCCGCAAGATTTTTCCAGGTGTGAAGAATGGAAAGCATAAACAGACTGACCATAAAAAAGGACAGGCCAAAGGCCAGACTGTTAGCATAATTGGCCGCCAGTATAAAAATGAGTACAGCAACAGACAGCCAGATATAGCCCCCTATTGTGGGCAGGATAAATATCCGCTGTTGATCCAGAGTCACCCTTGGCGCTGGTGGAATGCGTCGATCCAGCCATTGGTGATATCGCTGTCTGATAGCGGCTGCTGGCATACGTTTCATCCCATGATGTGAGTGCCAGTCAGCAA
>NZ_JAHHPS010000311.1:0-1543 GCF_024606275.1 Endozoicomonas sp. SESOKO4
CAGTATGGGGAGCTACATTCTTCAGAGCTATCTGATCCAACATACTCCCGGGCTGGCAGGCGCTATTCTCTCCGGCTCAAATTATGCTCCCAGACTGTTACTGGAAGCTGGCCTGCTAATAGCCAAAGTTGAATGCCGCCGACAAGGCAAGAAAGGCATAAGCCCACTGATCAGGCAATTGACCTTCTCCAGCTACAACCGCCAATTCAAGCCAAATCGAACCGAGTTCGACTGGCTCAGCAGAGACCCGGATGCGGTGGATGACTACATCGCCGATGAACTCTGTGGTTTCCACTGCAGCAATCAACTGTGGCACGATCTCTTCAGGGGGTTGCTCCACATCAGAGCCTGCCACCACCTTAAACAGATTGAATTGGAGCTGCCTGTTCTGGTCATGGGCGGTGAAAAAGATCCGGTCAGCGCTCCGGAAGGACAACAGAAACTTACCAAAGCATTACGGAAAGCCGGTTTAAAAAATGTCACACTGAGCCTTTATCCTGAAGGCCGTCACGAAATGTTGCATGAAACGAATTCTCAGCAAGTGACACAACGCCTGTTACAATGGATTGATCAAACAATCAGGAGCAATGAATGCTCTTCAGTGAATGACACCATTCCAATGGTTACAGAGCCCTGATCACAAAAAGTCTCTCAGGGCATTAATGGATTTGTCAGTCGGCAGTATTTACTGCCGCCCTTTTTTGTTATTTTGCCTCTAAGGGCCAATGATAATGCGTAAACTGGAAAACACCCCGTTTGATGAGCTAAAAATCGGGGATAAAGAAACTCTGACCCGAACACTGACCGAACAGGATCTTCTGCTGTTCGCCAAAGTGTCCGGTGATACCAACCCGGTACATCTGGACAAGGATTTTGCCGCCACCACCCAGTTTGAGGGACGGATTGCTCACGGAATGTGGACCTCCTCCCTGATCTCCTGCGCCCTCGCCACCAGACTGCCCGGACCCGGCGGAATTTACCTGTCACAGGAAGTCAGGTTCATGCGTCCTGTCAAAATTGGTGACACAGTAACCGTTGAACTGGAAGTGGTAGACCTTAATGAACGTCGCAAGCGGGCAACCCTCTCCACGAAGGTGGTCAACCAGAACGGTAAAACTGTGGTTAAGGGCAAAGCAGAAGTCATGCCCGCCATTGAAAAAGTGGTGGTGGATGAATACCCGTTACCCGATGTAGAGCTGATTAACTGAGCCTGACCACCTTCAGCGGGTCAGCGTTTCCAGCGCTACCAAATTACTAAGGGCAACAGAGTTTTTCTGACCGCACACAGCTCTGTCTGCCTTGAAACCAGAACAAACTTCAGGACGGTCAGACTGACCAAAGATTTTGCAAAGATTATTGTCATCAAGCTGAACACAACGAACCCCGGCGGGCTTGCCTTCAGGCATACCCGGTATAGCAGAAGAAATTGAAGGTGCTATACAACAGGCACCGCATCCGAGACGACATTCCACTTACCTACCCTCGTAATCCGAAAAACAATCAAAAACCCCCTGTTAATGAATGAAACTGACAGGCGGCGGCA
>NZ_JAHHPS010000312.1:0-1416 GCF_024606275.1 Endozoicomonas sp. SESOKO4
GTCAGGCTCTCATTGGGCGGGGTTACAGGGATGAAGTTCAACATAATGTTTAAGGTTTCTTGATCAATGCCTGTATTTAACTCCCGGATAGTTGCAATGACTTCTGCGTGGGTCATGGGCGGGAGTGGAATTGTCATTAAAGACTGCGGTAGTTGTGCTCCAGCACCTTCCGATGCCTCTGAATGCTCCTTTTTTTCGCCTTGCTCATTTTCATGGTTCATGGCAAATATAAGATGGCTTGCAACCGAATTGAGAAAATATCGAGAGTCTTCCCCTATATAATCATAATGGTTAATATACTCGTCCAGTAAGTTAGACTGCTTAGTTCTTTTATCTTCAACAAATATCTCCTCCTCTGGCGTTGGCAGAAGATTTTCTGCCCGCAGTTTTGAACAGGGGTAAGCCATTATGATGAGGCCGAGGGAAGCAGCAACCCACTGAATAGCTTTGTCACGATGGATGAATATCGATTGTCTCACCGTTTCGGGTAATCGAGAAATGGAGTAACTCATCAACATCAGCCCTCTTTGGTTTATGAATGCCCTGATAAGGTAGTCCCCGGATTGCACAAGTGCGCAATTTTAAGCGCCTTCCTCAATTGAGCATAGGGTGAGCGTGTGAAAGTGCATTCAGCTCAGTTACTTTCCTGACTCTCTCTGGATTAGGTATTAATCACTGTGCTGCTCTGTATCTTTCTGAGTAATAATTAAGGGACTCGCAAGGAGTTGGTAGGGTATCTCACATGAAACGAGCAATTGTCCTGGTGATGGACTCGTTCGGAGTTGGCGCCAGCGCTGATGCCGATCAGTTTGGTGATGCAGGCTCAAACACGATTGGCCACATCGCCAAGGCCTGTTCACAAGGCGAGGCAGACATTGGTCGACGGGGTGTACTTGAATTGCCAATATTTGCCAGTCTTGGTTTGTTGCATGCGGCTAAAGATTCCTCAGGGGCCTTTCCTGCCGGCATGAACACCGATGTAAAGCTGATCGGTGCCCACGGTTACGCCAGAGAAATTTCCAGTGGTAAGGACACCCCCAGCGGTCACTGGGAAATGATGGGTGCTCCTGTATTGTTCGACTGGGGCTACTTCAAGGATAAGGAGAACAGTTTTCCACAGGAACTGCTGGATCAACTGGTCGAAAAATCCGGAATACCCGGTGTCATAGGTAATTGCCATGCTTCAGGGACAACCATTCTGGAACACCAGGGCGAAGAGCACATGCGCACTGGCAAGCCCATTGTTTACACATCGACTGACAGCGTTTTTCAGATTGCCTGCCATGAAGAGACTTTTGGTCTGGAAAGACTGTATGAAGTTTGTGAAATCGCTCGTGAGCTGCTTGACCCCTATAATATTGGCCGTGTCATAGCCCGTCCTTTCGTGGGTGATGACGCCGGAGACTTCCAGCGAAC
>NZ_JAHHPS010000313.1:0-6066 GCF_024606275.1 Endozoicomonas sp. SESOKO4
AAATTGTTCTAAAACATTCTTGGCGGTTTCCTCACTAACAGCCACTCCGAGCCTGGCCAGATCAGTGGACAATTGGATAATGATATCTTCGTAGTAAGCTGACCAGCCCATACACTGGTTTTCGTCGTCTCCCGTCGCTCTGTTCAACAGATCATACATACATAATTTTTCTGCTGATTTGATCACTAAATCAAATATTGTTTGGTATCCTCCCCAGTAAAGTACTTTTTTTTGAACAGGGAAACCCTGGTCTATTAATTCCCATAAGTGTTGACGGGTGAAGCGATCCGGGTTCATTACCAGTTTTATAATGTCCTCAGCCTGAAATGGATGCTGTTGTGTTGGCAGATGCTGTTGATTCAGGATTTCAGCTTTTAACGACATTGGCAGAAGATTCAACAACCTCTTCAAGTTCTCTTCAGAAATGTTATGGGACATCGCAAAATTACTGAGCCTGGCTTCATTAAGTGCTAACAGAATCACATCAGTGTCATTTTTTAGATCTGTACTGGCAAAAAGGAGTGCATTAGGATGATTATTGACGGCAAGCATTACCAGCGATTTATCATTTTTGAGACGATCACTGGCAAAAACTAATAAACTTCCATCTTGTTCTATGGCAGTTTTAGCTATGCCAATATCATCCTTAAATATGTCGGCGATCAAATGAAATATATCCGGATTTTGCTGAACCAGCAAAAGCACCAGATCCCTGTCATGATCTAAATCAAAGTCTTCGCGCAGGAGTCCAATACAAGCGTCTCGCCGTGGGCAGTCGCTTGCAATGGCCATGCTAAATAACAGTTCTTTTATTATTCTTGCGGCATCATTCGGTTCAAGGTGTTTGGTAGCCGCATTAAATATTTGGCGAAGCTCTGAATTTTTATTCGGACCTTTAGTTGTCTCAATACAATGATAAGCGTTATTAGCCATTTCAAAAAATAGCCTGTATTCACCATCAAGATAACCGAGGAACGTATTATCATTGTAATATGGCGGCAAGTGCCTTTTATTGATTGCATTCAATACCAGACAATGTTTGAATGCCCAGTTGTTTATAGGTTCGTCCAGCCCGTTTTGACACCTTTTAACCAGCGTTTCAAAATACCATTTGTCAGTATTTTTACCGCGATTAAATTTGTTGATTGATATATCCATGGAGTTCAGTCCTGACAGAATGGTCACCAATTCCACAAAGGCCGCTTGTAACGCTGATGTGGTATTAACCTGGGTATACTCTACGGTCATTTTCCCCACGCCTTGATTGAAGCTAATGGCCATTGGCCGTGAGCTTCTATCAATTGATGCGCAACGGAGTACCTGAACCAAAAACCAGAAACGCTTCAATTTACCCTGTAAGTGTGCGTTATACCCGTCTTGGGAAAAATCATCAGAGATGTCGAGGCGGAGTGTACGGCCCTTGCCTCCCTCGGCCTGTTCCAGCATGGTAATGGCGCAGACGTGCACTCCGAGGGTTGCATTAATAAAAGCAGCATCCACCATATTCAGCATGTCTAGCTCTACTACACAAAGTTTGCTCAGCACCGAAATGCAATTGTCGTCTAATAGTCCGGGAACTCCGCGGGGGAGTACATCAATCAGCGTTCTATCTTCTGTAATTTCGGTAATTTGTCCCTGGCCGGATGCTTCAGCCACCGGGGCGAGAGCGCTGACAAATTGCTGATGAAGCCAGTAGATCAGGTCGTGAACAGAATAGATTTCGTTCACTTTATTGGGCTGGGTCAGTTTTTGCAATTTATCCAGCAAGGTCTGGCAATCTCTCAGCCATTGTCTGAAATTCGTCCGCCGGGCGGGCAATTCTCCCCGGGAAGCCAGCGGCATTACCACTTTTGTGTACAGGTCATCAATGGCATCCTTCAGGCAACTCCATTGTTTTTCAAGCAACGGGAGTTCATTGATAAAGGGCTTAACTTTGGAGTGTATGGTGCTCGATTCATACCCCGCGGCCAGATTTAAAAAGCGACGATAACCGGATAGAAATCGTTGCAAATCGTCCTGCAGAAGATGAATCTCCATGCCAAGCTGTGGTAACAGGTCCGATCGGTTTGCTGACATGCTGATTGCCTTGCTTCGCCCTGGTCCAAGGCAATGGCTTAGTAACCGGTCAGCGCGAAAGTAGTCCAGTAACCGGTTATTCTGGCGATTCAGCCAGGCAAAACCTGTGTCTACCCTGGTGAAGTCGGGTGGTTCTGCAGGACTGGTCGCAGGCAAGTTGATGATATCCTGACCGGAAGTGGTGCTGTTGGCCTGCCAGTAGGCAGACTGGTCGCCGGTTAGCAAACAGGCTCCGGGGCTGCCGGCAAAACTGCCTGCCACCAGTGTTACCTGTTGTCCGCTGGCTAGTGCTGATGCCTCAGAATACTGAGAGCCAGCCAACAGACAGGGTATACCCCCCTGACGCAGGGTGATGGCAACATGATCGTTGGTTCCCCCTTGTCTGAATACGCAGCCGCCCAGACGTTTCAAAATATCCGGTGCCAGCATCCAGTCACTGGCGTGATCGGAAAACAGAACGGCACTTGCTGGAATCTGTTCTGCGTTGACCGGTTCTGTTACCACCAGGGCTACACCACTGCGGCAACCTTCACTGACCATAATGCCTCCAGCCAGCGGCAGGGAGGGAGCTGCGGCAGAGAAATGGGTGCTCCCCGGCAGCCGGGTCACTGGCCGACACTGGAAGAGGTAAAGTTGCTGCTGGTCATCCACACCGAACTCAATATCTACCGGGCAACAGAACATATCTTCCAGCTGTTCTGTGTATTTCTGCAGTTTTTGCAATATCTCATCAGCCAGCATGATGTCTTTTACATCCGTGGTTGCCGTGGTGCTCTGTTCGATATAACCCGCTTCACAGGCCTCTTCATCGGTGATTTTTTTCAGCACAAACTGTGTCGTAATGTCTCCCGGAGTAAATTGCCAATCCGGTTGACTGTTTTCGTCATCACCGCGCCTGATCGTATAGCGATGGGGGCGGATGCCTGAATTTCCACAGACTGCCCCCCGTGGTTGACCCGGTGCATATTCCACTTGAATGGTATCGTCCTGCAATGTTAAGTGGCTGATTACTACGCCCCCCAGCTGGCAGTGGATGCACTGTTGCATGACCAGCGCAATGGGTTTTACCTGCCCGGTGGGACAGACTTCTGGCCGGTAAGCAGACGACAGGACTTGCAGGCAGGTTTTCAGGATATCGCCGCCACCATGAACCCGGGAATCATATCGACCGGCCTGGGCATCGCCGAAACGGTCTTCATCTACGCCGGAACTTCGGACGATGCAGGCTTTGTTGGATGCTTGCTGGAGTGTGAGGTACCGATGACGAATGTCCCGGGCAGCGCTGATATTTTTGACCTGTTGATAGAAATCCTCACTGGCAATAAATCCGGATAAACCCTTTAGCCATTCTGATTGTTGTTGCTGGGGGAGTTCGGTAACGATCTTGCGCAATTGTTTCAGACTGTATGATCCGTCGCTCTGCATGTCTATATTGGGCAGGAAGGTCAACAGGCATTGCGTGGGAAAAAGATGTTGCTCCAGAGCAGTGATCAGGGTTGTATCAACCACAGTGAAGGGCGGAACCGGGATATTGGCCTGCTGCATAAGGTGCAGAAATAGTCCCTTGCCGCCCATAAAAGCACGGGTTTGCCTGTCATTGGTAGGTGGTAAGGTGGCAGGTTGCGAGTCATGGTTGGCAGGCCAGAGGTTATCCGTGCCCGGAAGTTTGATATCACGGGCAGGTAGTCGGGGACAAGAAGGAACAGTTGTGTCTGAATTATCTTCTATACAAGGGGGTGAGCCCTGATTGGCAGCAATAACAGAACGAGCGAATGCGGATGCTTGGTAGCAGTCTGGCTTTCGGGCAGATTTGAGTAAAGCAAAGTCCGATGTTGTTGGTTGCGTCCTTTCCATGACAGTGATCTCCATAATTCATCTTACGTATGACCAGTGCTTTTGAAAAAAGTTTCAACAAATAGACTGATAGAAGACAAACAAAAGAGCCAGAGGGGGCTCAGGCCTTAAAAGGGATAATCCTGATTAGCATTGAACCTTAAGGTGGGCATTAGACCTACCCCTCAATTTTCAATGGGTTTCGGATGGAACCACGAAAGATATAATTCTGTCACGAGAGCAGAGTCGGTCTGCTCGTAACTGCAATTGATACGGCAGGAGTTTCAGAGCGAACACGCCTGATTTTAATCCTCAGCAGCGCAGCGGGACATCTAATCCCGGAATTTGTTCAGGCAATGGCTTCTGCTTCCTTTGATCGCTGCCAGTCCAAAAGCTCTTTAATGGCCCTGGTCACTTCCTCCACACCGTGAATGATGTTGGGCGCATTAAGGTGAGCGCTGTGCTTGAGGTCGGTTTCCAGCTCCAGACAGGCTTCCAGAAGTCTTGGAGCTGCACAGTATCGGCAAGCACCATGAAGTCTGTGAACCCGATCCAGTAGCGGCTCGTGCAGATTATTTCGGAAGCTTTCTTCGATCGTCTGCAAATCCTCTGGCAGACCACCAAGTAGCATGGCCAACATTTCTCTGGCCAGTTCCTGGTTGCCGGCAGCAAGCTTTATGCTCTTCTCGACGTCTATCGGTGATAAGTTGGGTTTTACCTGTCTGGATAGATTTTCTTCAGTCGGTTCATCGGGTGCCTGCACCGAGTTACCCGTCCAGTGACTGATGGTGGTGACCAGTTGCCGGGTATTGACTGGCTTGGTCATATAGTCATCCATACCGCTTTGCAGAATCTGTTTGCGTTCCTCGGGCAGTGCGTGGGCAGTCACAGCAATAACAGGAATACGTTTATAGATATTGTTGATATTTCTGATTCGACGCGTCGTTTCTAATCCGTCAATGTCAGGCATCTGAACATCCATCAGTATCAGGTCGAAGATTTTCTGATGGCAGTATTCAATGGCTTCAAAACCATTGTGAGCGGTGGTTACAGACTGATTCATTTTTAACAGAATGGTTTCCAGTAACTTAAGGTTTACCTGGTTATCATCCACGATCAGGATATCCAGTTTTTTTTCAAATACTGCTTTGGCGGGTTGCATGACGTCGGTTCCGGAGAGTGTATTCGAGGTCATCCCCTGAATCGCCAGCAAGAGTTTGTTTCTGGCCACGGGTTTAAGGAGGCAGTGAATCCCGGTGGGCAGAGTTTCAGGGTGATTACTGTTACCGGCCATGGCTAGAATCAAAACAGGGCTCTGTGTGAGATAGCTCTCGGCGATCCTCACGGTGCGTTGCAGACGATCATCACCCTGGCTCAGAAGAAGCAAGTCATAGTTATGATGGTTTTCAACGTAAGTTTGCAGCTCGTCCAGAGACTGAAACGAAGTGACTTTTAATCCCAGGCTTTGTGCCTGATGCCCAATGGAAAGTCTTGAGAGTTCCTGTGGCTCATAAAGTAATACATGATGGCAGCCAGTTATGGGTTCTGGCTTAAACAATACGTTTTCCTCTTTTATTGGATGGGCTCGAATGGTAAACCAGAAAGTAGAGCCTCTGCCAAGATCAGAATCGAGTCCGATTTCCCCTTGCATCTGTTCCACAAGACTTTTGCTGATAGCGAGTCCCAGGCCAGTCCCTCCGGCTTGTCGGGTTCTGCTGGAGTCGGCCTGTGAGAAAGCGTTGAAAATACGTGAGTGCTGTTCGGAAGTCAGGCCTGAGCCTGTATCCGTGACAGTAAACTTTAGTGTATGGACGTCAGAGTCATCCACTTGCTCCAGCATGACTCGAATGGCGACGCTGCCGTAACTGGTGAACTTGATCGCGTTGCTCACGAGATTGGTTAGAATCTGGGAGAGCCGCAGTTTGTCACCAATGATATCTTCAGGAGTGTCCTCGTAAATGAAGCTGGCCAGTTCCAGCGATTTATGGTGCGCTGCAGGGGCCATAATAGCCAGAACATCATCAATCACTTCCCGTATACTGAGTTGCTGATTGTCCAGTTCGAGCTTGCCTGCCTCAATTCTGGAGAAGTCGAGAATGTCATTCAGCATGGTCATAAGACTCTGGGCAGACTTCTCAATAGTCGACAGGTACTCCC
>NZ_JAHHPS010000314.1:0-4948 GCF_024606275.1 Endozoicomonas sp. SESOKO4
ATTCATATATCAGATTAAAAATATATTCTTTTTGTATTGCGTGGTACTTCATTGCTTCAAACACTGCAGACTGTAATATCATAAGATAACTTAAAATGATCTCACGACTTGCATGTGGGACATAATTAAGACACATTGCAGCTAATATGATGAGTGAAAGTGAATCACCTTTAGCAGAGTATTCTTCACTCAAGGGTATAATAAACGGTATCAAATCCCCTTGAATGCCATGATCGACAACAATCTTTTCAGCAATTTGAATCATTGTAGACCCATCAAACTGAGCTCCCCAACTATGTGTTCCATACAACCTATCTGAAAAAGCTTTTTTGAAGTCACTTGCTCTTTTCACTAACTCATCCTTACCATCCGCGAGCCCTGAGTTAGGAAACATCATAAAAACTATAAAAATTGGCAAGAATGCCTTTAAACTTTTCATAAATTACCATACAACATTGAGTCAGGCTGTTAAGGATAGTTCAATGTTCGTAATTGTCTTGGCAAACTGATACCGGCAATAGAAAACCAAGCCATACTTTTTACTGTTTCGGCGTCATGAGACTCGGGGCCTTACAGTTGATCCTGTTCAGCTTCATTGAACGACTCTCTATGACCGAAAACTGTGACCCTAAGCAGTCTTCATTGGTTGCACCAAACCATAATTTGCAGAAGATATTGAATCTACGTTCAAGCACAGCATTTTTCGGAGTAATGAACTTGTCAAAACCTTGCAGGCTAAGCGACCGACGAGGAGTGATTCTGTAAAAACTACCACACCGACTTCAGGGTAGATAACCAGCTGTGTCAGTAACTTTCTTTAAAGGGTATATTTTTAATCTGATATATGAATAGAAACAAACGGCAGTTTTTCATACCATTCACTGAAATTTTGCGATGTTTGTTTATCCATCCCAAATGCCAGATAATTAACAAAATGGTGGCAAATACCACGCATAACATCTCCTTCATTTTCAAAAGAAGAAACCGTTTTACAAACATTCTTAAAGCCCTTCGTAAAAAGTTCGGACAACCTTTTTTTTACTTGTGCTCGATAGCATAAATCAACATTAACTTCCTCAGCGCAAGATAAAGAAACTAAACAATCTTTATCCAGAACAGGATTTCTTGCATCTATTTTATAATGCTTGACACCATTTAAAACAAAGGGAAAAACAACGCATTTAGTAATCTGAACTTTTTTTTCATCGTAATGTTCTATATCGTCAATTTCTTTAATGCAGACTTCTTTATCGCTCAGTTTTTCAATGTAGAATTTTTCTACGATGAGTTCTTCATTAAGAAAATGAAATTGACTCGAAGAATCTACGCTTCTTTCTGATAATGATTTTTCACTAACCTGTGATTCGTAGCTTTGATCAATTATTAATTTATTAGGTACTAACTCTTTAATACCAGAACATTCTGGCTGTGCTAAAGCGAGGTGGTCTTGCAAGCATGTTGTTGTCAGTGGATTCATTGTCATACATCCTGTAGTATTTCTTAAAATAGCCGGACAGTCTTTCCCATATCCAGACGACAGTTTTTTTTCAACCTTCTGCCTTCCAACACTGGTTATATTATATATGACAGAAAAGAGGAATAATAATTCCCTTTTTTACTAGTTTTTTTATTAACACTAACTACGAAGTAAGTCCGCATAACAAAGAACAGGCCTGAGTTTGAATTTTTTGTTTCAACCTGTTTTGCGGTTCAGCCAGGTACGTTCGATCAGGAGCAGTAACTCACCACTGAGCAAACACAAAGCTATGATGACCAGTGGAGTATTCAATGAGAAGTGCCAGCTTTTTATCATCAGGAACAAGTGCTGAGAAGCAGTAACAAGACCGACCACGGAAACCAGGCAGGTCAAGAAAATACTGATATAACGGAAGTGAGGCAATACCATTAAGACTCCGAGCAGTCCAATGGCTGTTCTTTCTGTTCGGCAGAATGGGCAGGTTTGAACGATTTCCACCAGATCCATCCACCAGGTCACTGCGCAGATCACAATAGCAATCCAACCCAATGGTCTGATGTAGTGGCTCAGCACCAGCTTCGTGATCATGAAACCTGTCTCAGTGAACTTATCTCAACAGAGTTATCGTAAGATGACCAAGACTCTTTACAATGAACTGCTTATAGCGAACTGCCAAACATGCCTCAGGGCTCCTGAAGATGAAAGCCCAGTGCCTTCAGATGCGCCTGAACTCCTGTCTCACACTTTCTTGCCTGAACCGTCAGAGTGCTGAATTCCCGCCGCTCCCGATAATGCTTTCTCATTCGGTCAAACTCAATACGGCGTGCCTTCTTGTCCATAAAGAAGAGGCGGCGCATGAGGGCATCGTCACGTCGCAGATCGTAGACCGATTTCATCGCCAAACCAGCAGCCTGGGCGGCTGTAGCAGAGTCATTGAAGCCCATTCGTTTCAGGGCGGGCATGGGAGTGATAGCGGCCAGCCTGACTCGACCCGGCAGGCCAAAGGCCTGGCACAGAGCCTTATAGACCGTTTCGGTTCCGGAGATCTTGCCGTCCAGACTGTAGCCAGCAATATGAGGGGTGCCAATATCTACGCGAGCCAGCAAATCCAGATTAACATCAGGTTCATATTCCCAGACATCCAGCACCACACTGAGATCGAGACCTTCTTCAATGACTTTCAGCAGTGCCTGATTATCAATAACCGAACCTCTCCCGGCATTAATTAGAATAGAACCCGGTTTTATCTGACTTAACCTGTCATAATCCAACATGTGATGGGTAGGATACTTTACGTTCCGGGTCAGGGGAGTATGCAGGGCAATGACATCACACTGTTGCAGCAGTGTTTCCAGAGGTTCAAATCTGACTCCCGGCGTTCGCTCACAGAGCGGATCACAGGCCATAACTTCAACACCCAGTCCTTCAAGGGTCTTATAAAGTCGGCTGCCCACCTGTCCATGACCAATAATACCTGCCTTTCTTTTCTCCAGCTTAAAGCCCTCCCGATCGGCAAGGATATCCAGAGCACAAAGCACATACTCAACAACAGATCGGGCATTACAACCAGGCGCATTGGCAAAAGTAATGCCCCGTTTGGTCAGTGCTTGCTGGTCAATATGATCAACGCCCGCAGTACAGGAGCCTACAAACCTGAGCGAGGACGCCTGACTCAGCAGTGATTCATTCACCTTTGTCACTGAGCGCACCAGCAGCGCATCTGCACCGGCAATATCGCCTGCAGTAATATCCCGACCCTGCAAAGCCATTACTTCACCCAGTGCCCCAAAGCATTCATGAAGAAGAGGTATGTTCTCGTCAGCAACAATTTTCATCGATGGTGATATTCGTTGAGTCCGGTAATGCCGTGATACTATAGTCCATCCTTACAATTAACAACTCAGGGCTTATGCATATCTGTCACGTTTGTTTGAGAGAATCGAGAGAAGATAACCATTATAAAACCTATACTGCTCTCAATCTGGCCAATCATTGCTCATGACCTTGAAAGTAACTGTTCGCTTCCTCGCCCTGCTTCTGCTCTTCACTCTGACGGGCTGTGGTTTTCGGTCCACGCCTGAATATCAGTTGGAGGAGTATGAAGAAAGGATCAGTACTGTTACCGGACAGCCAATGCCTTCTGCTACAGTCAGCTTTCCTGAACTTCCTCCGCTGAGAAAGAGGCAATATCCATTGCCCGATGTTCGTTTGAAAGCACTGGAAGCCCTGAACCTTCTGGAATGTCCCAAGCTCACCCAGCTCATCGCACACCGCAACAACAGCCTGGGTAAACAGATGCAGCCATCTCAGTTGCTACACTACGAAAAAAAACTGATCGTCCAGCTTAAAGACTGCACATACTATTTACGGCAGCAGGATAAAAAGCCAGAACTCAGGGTCAGGCTGGAAGTCATCCTCCAGCAGAAAGAAGCCGCATTGCCTGCCGCGAAATGGAACATGTTGCTGTCTAATACCGAACTGCCAGGCCAACTCAGCGGCTTTCAGACTCTGCTTCCCCTCCACGGTGATAACGGCCGCCAGGGAACACTGGAAGCGTTAAACTATCTGCGGTTCTATCTGAAAGATGACCGTTTTTCTCCTCCCTACGATCAACAGTCTCTGGAAATGCATCTGCAACAATTGACTGCTTCGCATTATAGTGGTCAGTTACTGGCTGCTGCCACGGCTATCAGCAATACCCTCAATCGGGTTTCAGTGATGCTGGAAAAAAGCAATACTATCTGTCCGCAAGGTCGGCGCTCCTTGAAAATAGAGCGACTCAACAATGTATTCAGACTTTTCTACGTCGACAGTATTCAGCCTTATATGGCAAAAGTAGTTTCAGAAGGTAGAGAGTGGCGGTCAGTCGTGCTGCCTTTACTGCATGAACTGCCAGCGCCTCCTGATAAGGCAATGAAAGACTATCTACGGGCCATTGGCTATTCTGACTCCACCTTTTCAGTGTGGCATCAACTGGACAAAGCCATCCTGCGACATACCCGAAGCTGGCAGAAAGTGCTGGCTGAATGCCAAATGCAACCCGGACAAAATCCTGCGAATTAACTTCCAGACACCAGTGCCGATAGACTGCCTTAAGGGCGATTCCTGACTCACACTTTTACGCCCTGCATCACCGGAGATTCAATGGATAAAAAGCCGGATGTCGAAGGGAATGTGATTGACCTTTTTACCCGCAAGCCCGTCAACGAAACAAATAGTGAAAAAATTATCAGACTGGCGCCAGAGCTGGATGGCCTGGAAATGCTTTACAGTAACGACGCCAATCCGGGCAAACTGTTCAGCATGAAAATTCTCTGCTGGGCCCTGAAAAAAGATGGTACTGTGGATGCCATGGTGCCCTGGCTCAACAAGCTGGTGCCTGCAAGAGACCTCAATGATCCACTGAACGGTCATTGGGAAGGCTATTACGACAGCTTCCATGACCACGCCTTTTTTGAGCCTCCCGAATAC
>NZ_JAHHPS010000315.1:0-3223 GCF_024606275.1 Endozoicomonas sp. SESOKO4
GCACAAGCGCCCACACGAATTGTCTGATAATTTGTTAAAGAACTGGATTAAAACAAGAAGGTTTTAATCGGCTGAACCAGCGGTCAAGCTGATCAGCGAGGCCGCTATGTTACCGCGACCGTTTTTGTTGTCAAGCGCTCTCTGTGCTAAAGAGTCAAAACGGCTTTTCAACTCGCTGAACTGACAGACGCTCATGCTTAATCAGCGTTGCTTTTCTTGTTCAGCGGCGGCGCATTCTACCGTGTCAGCTGATGTTGTCAACCTGCCTTTTTGTCAGGTGATTCAGCTCTGCTGCTGTGGCAATCTGCTCCGTTGGAGGAGGCGTACTATACAGAATTTCATAAGAGGTTCAACATGCGAAAAAGTACTAACGTACTATCCCTTAATAATTAAGAAGGTTATTTTTTGTCGCAGTTACTTTACCCACCTGCCAGCAACAGAAAACCCGGCAACTAGCCGGGTTTCTCAGGATGCACCAAACGATCAACTTAACAATCAGGCATTCGTGGCCACAAAGTATTTAGGATCTTCAATGACATTCACTTCTACCATGCTGCCTGCTTTCTTCAACAGTTTCTGACAGTCCTGACTCAAGTGCAGCAGGTGCAGATTTCTGCCTGCTTTGGTGTAACGCTCTGCCAGCGTATCAATGGCTTCCAGTCCAGAGTGATCACACACTCGGGAATCAGCAAAGTCGATCACTACGTCATTGTTGTCGTCTTTTGGTGAGAACTGCTCCAAAAAGTGAGTGGTGGAGCCAAAGAACAAAGGACCATGCACTTTGTAAACGCTGGAACCTTCCCGGTCTTCTTTCTTCTCAATCTGAATCTGCTTGGCATGCTCCCAAGCGAAGATCAGGGCAGATACAATAACCCCGATAATGACAGCGACAGCCAAATCGGTCAAAACAGTTACGACTGATACCAGCACCAGAACAAAGGCATCACCCCCGGGCACTTTGCGCATGATGCGAAAGCTACTCCATTCAAAAGTGCCAATCACTACAATGAACATAACGCCGATCAGGGCCGCAACAGGAATTTGCTCAATCAGAGAAGAAGCCACCAATATGAATGCCAGCAGGAACAGCGCCGCCGAAATACCCGACAGGCGACCACGACCACCGGAGTTAACATTGATCATGCTCTGGCCGATCATGGCACAACCACCCATACCGCCAAAGAAACCAGTCACAATGTTGGCTGCACCCTGCCCCATGCATTCACGGTTAGAGCTGCCATGAGTTTCAGTAATCTCGTCAACCATACGCAGGGTTAACAGAGACTCAATTAAGCCAATGGCCGCCAGAATCAGAGAATAAGGCAGAATGATCAGTAAGGTCTCCATGCTCAATGGCACCATGGGAACGCTGAATTCAGGTAATCCACCGGCAATGCCAGCTACATCACCCACTGTTCGGGTATCCAAATCCAGGCCAATGACCAGCAGGGAAACCACAAGAATAGCTGCCAAAGAAGAAGGAACAGCTTTCGTCAGCTTGGGCAGGAAGTGAATAATAGCCATAGTCAAAGCCACCAACCCCAGCATCATGCCGAGCTCACTACCCTGCATCCAGGCTATATCAATAACACTGCCTTCCATAAAGGTACCTGAGAGCCAGCCTGTTTCACCTTCAACGCCGAACTGACCCAGTTGAGCCAGAAAAATAACGATGGCCAAACCATTAACAAAGCCCAGCATTACCGGGTGGGGCACCATGCGAATAAATTTACCCAGCTTAAGCGCCCCAGCCAGAACCTGGATGATCCCCATCAGTACTACGGTTGCAAAGAGGTACTGAACACCATGGTCTGCCACCAGAGTGACCATAACCACAGCCAGTGCACCAGTAGCACCAGAAATCATGCCCGGACGACCACCAATGGCAGCCGTGATAAGACCTACCATAAACGCAGCGTAGAGACCCACCAGTGGTTCAACACCCGCAACAAATGCAAAGGCTACCGCTTCGGGCACCAATGCCAGTGCTACCGTCAGACCTGATAGCAGGTCATTTTTCATGGTAGCTACCTTATTAGCTTTAAGTTCGAACAACATTGCCTCCGATTCAAACGGGCAGGTGGGTGGCGACAGACTAGTTTTAAATATGCAACGATCAGGGTTGTTGGATAGAAAACCGTTTTAAAAGAGCTCTATGCCCAATAAGAGGACATCGCCCTGTTTGATAAGCAGAAGCAAAGAGTCACTTTTCGGGGAGAAGCATAGATGGGAATTCTAAAGAAGAGACTGACAGAAGACAACGTTCAGACACTCCGGAAAATAACGCCTCCTGACCCGTTCAACCCATTGCCCACAGTGGAACAAGAACCCTGTCGTTCATATTTTTAAATGGCTCAGAGGCATCATCTATTAGAACCATAGCGGATGGAGTGGTTTATTTTCTGAGCTTAACAACGACAGTACCGGCAATTTTGTCGTGCCAGCCCTGCTTTTTCTTGTCCACTAAGATCCAAAAAAAGCCCAAAAACAGGGGCAAAATTGAGATAAAGTAGGCCAGATAACGAATGACCGACTGAGACAGAGCCGGAGCAAGGCCGGTCTTCTCATCAACGACTTTCATAGTGATGATCATTTTGCCCGGCGTAGCACTCTTGTAATGCCAGAACAGGATAACTGCTAACGCCGGAAACAACCAGTTGATCATGACGTCTGCCGGGTACAGAAGTTGTTTTGAATTTTCAATCGTCAGCCGATCGCCATCAATCATCATAGTAAGAGGTAAAGTAATGATGATCAGAACCAAAGTATCGATCAGCGTTGCCCAGAATCGGTCGAGAAATCCGGCATATTCAAGGTTGTCTGATCTTTCAGGATTTGAATCGAACTCAGACAACAGAAGCCCCCCATTTATTGCTATGTTATCAACCAAAATTCGGCACAAGCCTGATTCGCTTAAGCTTTTTTATTTCGATTTCGGCATCAAGACGAGCTCTATCACACGAAAGCGTCCAGCGCTGCCCTCTACCTGAGAACCAGCAGTGGGAAGGAAACTGACACCTTTTGGGTTACGCTGATTAAGCCTGAAGTTATCAGACCCGATCGTAGGAAAGCGGGTACTTCTTGATTCCAATTTAAGCTCCTCAACCACATCCTCATCAGGCAAAGAAAGTGCACCATAAATGACGGCATCGTAAACGCCACCGTTCCGGTAATAATTGTCGGGAGTCAAACTGACTTTGAGAGCTGAGCTCTTCATGAAGTA
>NZ_JAHHPS010000316.1:0-2379 GCF_024606275.1 Endozoicomonas sp. SESOKO4
CTGGGTTTGCCCACATAGAATGGCTTTTTGCCAGTAATCCGCTCGATAGGAGCACACAGTGCACCGCAGGCCGGAGTCATATTGGGACCGTGGGTATCAGGGTTTGTGGCAATAAAACGTGCTCCTTCAGACACAAACCGGGCTCCGGTGTGGATCATGTTCCAGTTGTAATTCTTGGTTTCACCCACGACGACAAAATCCGGATTGATATCGGTAATGGCAAAGCCTGCTTTATACAGTTCGTGAACCAGGGCACCCTCGCCGATGACATAAGCTTTCTGACCTTCCTGCCGTTTAAGAAATTCTGCTGTAGCCATGGCAGAAGTGAAAAAGCAACTTTCCGGAATAATGATGCCGACAGAAGCAAAACGGTTCTGCAGGTCTTTCTCGGTCTGGGAGGGATAGTTGGTTAGCATGACCAGAGAGATGTCCCTCTCCAGCATACTGTGAATGAAATCATCAGCACCGGGAATCAGGGTGTTGTCATGCAAAATCACGCCGTCAATGTCACAAATTACGCTTTTAGACATAATACTATCTGATCAGGTTAGACTCTGAGAAGGGCATTATAAAGGGCTTGAAAGCCAGAAGGCCAGAAAGCTTTCCAGCCCGAAGTGCCAGCGTCTGATTACGCTGTTGTTAACCAAATCTGAAAATCGTTTATCCACTTCACAATGGTCAGCAAAACCTCTCTTGCCTTTGTGCAGACAGCTACAGCTTTCGGTATACTTAACTTACTCAGTCATAGTCGTTTAACCCGCTGGTTAGCTGCCTGATCTGGAGGGTGTCGCAAAAGTGCTTTATTCTGTAGTCCTTGAGGTGATTTCCGTTCAATACATACAAAAAACCAGGACTGAGCACCATTGTGATCAAATATCATCTGATTTTATTCAGAAAGCTGTGATAGTCATCAGGGTTCAGTCCCAGTTTCTGCAAGTATTGGACGGTCGAGAAGAGAACTTCCCCGGTACTATAGTCTTTGCTGGATCTAACATCGTCAGGGACAGGCTGAATCGGCTCATTGCGCTTTCGACGTTCATGAATATATTCGAACCAGGCTTGTAAAAACTGATTAACCAATTTTAACTCCCTCAAATTTTCAGGGCAGCGAAAAAAACGAAACTCTATTGTACCATAGGGTTGGATCATCTCTGTTCCTGGAATATGCAACAAAGAAATAGCCATATATTTGTCTATCTCTACATCAGAAAACCCACCAAACATTTGTTGTAAAGGAGCCATCTGTATCAGATGACTGTATATTTTTGAAAACCGCTTAAGCTTCTCCAGTTTTTCTGAATCGGTTTGCCAATGACCATTCGGTTTTTCATAATTGAATCCCGCTAATTTTTCATTGTACGTAGCAATCATCCAGTTTATCCGCTCAATGGCTAACCCCCTCATATCAGAATAATCAGAAAACAATTTATACCATTGACTCTCATCATCATTGATGATTCGGTCATTATTCCCGAATGCTCTTAGTAAATAGGGATTGCTCTCAATCTCCCTCTGCAATTCCAAAAGAACACTCGGATCACCGTGGGTGGCACTCAATGCATCGACATGCTTGTGACCGGAAGAATAACCTATAAGCCCATCTTGAATCATTGAATCAACCACTTCAAAGACTTTTTCAAAACAACTGTCCACATTGGCTTCACCATCATGGTATGGTTTACAATTCACCTCAAACCATGCATCACCATCCATAGTAGGAGTTATGTGGAAAAGACCATCAAAAGTTAAGTTATGAGTGCCAACACCTGCCTTGTTAGCCCCTGACTTTTTCATACGATCTTCAAATATGGGAATATAATTGCTATCTTGTAGGCTTCCCGTTTCAATTATTGAAGTTATATCGTATTCCAGCTCTTCACCAAATATGAGGTTTAGGTTATTATCAAGCATTATATCTTGTTCCAGGCAGTCTTGCTTTTCTTCAAGCATATCATTAAGAGTACCTAACCAAAGTTTTTTAAGATTCGGTCCAATGAGAACTTCATTAAAAGATTTTCTAAGGGTATTATTTTTTCGTAGAGCGTCAGTAATAAGATTTCTACTCATTGCATTTTCATTAAAATCCATCAATTTCCTTGATTCATCAGTAAGTTCTCGTCTGTAGAGGGTGATCAATTCCATGAGATTAAGAAATTCTGAAAAACAGCCATTACCAAAAAAATATTTTTTCAAAAAAACGAAATGCATCATGCCGAGCTAACAGGTAGTACTTATTTTTAAATTCATTATGATGTCCATGGTATATGTAAAGATAGTCGGCTAATAAAGCACCAAGATAGTAGTATTTATATGTCTTGTTATTAAGTGATGACTCACTTTTTCTTTGAGAAAATGTTCTGGATAAAATGGAATCTATTA
>NZ_JAHHPS010000317.1:0-1118 GCF_024606275.1 Endozoicomonas sp. SESOKO4
CCATGCCTGCTCTCTGTCTTTTAATCCAAATGCCCCATTCATCATTTTGATACCAGAACAGTAATTGCGAAAGACGCCCCCCATATAGTGGTCGGGATCCGACAGATGAGCTACGTCAATGGATAAATCATTGCCAAACTGATCAACGACGCTGTTACAGGTAGAATCGACAAAGCTCAGAACGTTTTCTCTGGGCCATAAGTATATAGAGAACAACACACCACTGCTTTGTGGTGAAACGGGTGTTGGAGGATCCGTTCCAGTGGTTACAGCTATAACGGTTTGAGTGTTTTTCATAGTCAACTGCACTTGCCCTTTTTTCTGAAAACATCTTACGCTCAGTGCAGCGTTTTGAGTGTTGGTTGATCCTGGTAGACCTTTTAAAAGATCAAACTCAGAGTGCAAAAATCGGTAGACGAAATGTTCTTCTGTGCCAAACTCACCATAATTGCTACAGCCCAGATCTACCGGCCTGATCCTCATATCGTTATCCGCTGGATCAAGTACCACCCTGATGTTGTCTGCAACAAAAATACCCGCGCCCCTCAGTTCCAGAATACCCGCCGGTATATAATCCCCTGTGGCCGGGGTTGTACCAGGGTCTCCTGTGGTAGCCGTTGCTGATGAATCATCGCTATCCAAAGGATGTCTGGAATCGACTTCGATATTCGCCAGATAATAGACAGAATCATTATGGGTTGCCGAGATCACGTAGTGACTCTCTATGCCTCCCTCAATAACAAATTCAGGCAGGATATCCACTCTGTTCCCCACAAAAGCCGAGTTGTCCGGTAACTGAAAACCGTTGACTCTTCTGATGCTATCAGAAACGGGCTCTGACAATGGCAATTCATAAACCGCTGGCTGTCCCTTTCCGGGCGATTGCTCTGCATCAAAGATAAACAAGGTTGGATAGACCGTTTGAAAAACCTCATGACCCAGTTTTGATGTTGTAGCGGATACTTTTCTAATCCTGACTGTTTCAGAAATTGGAGCTGCAGCTGGGGGAGAACTACGGGGAATGCCTGAGGAAGTGCTCGGGGAAGATGTTACCGGTGGTATTTGATTATTCTTTTCTCTGATGAGAGCCTTAAAAACAGCTAAATGATGACTGCACA
>NZ_JAHHPS010000318.1:0-1551 GCF_024606275.1 Endozoicomonas sp. SESOKO4
CCGGGTAATGGCAAGGCAAAATAACTGGAGTTACCCAACAACGGGCTAAGGAACAGCCAACGACGTCCGGTATCATGAAAGGCCGGGATCGTTGATGTGGGCATAACGCCAAAGTTGCCATTAAGCACTCCAATGTCGTGAATGGCGTTCAACAAGCCTCGCTCTGCGATCGCGTAAGGGGTGCTACTTCCATCAGGAGTATGAGCGTATTGACCGTAATTTTTTGTCGCTTTGAAGTGGTAGACCCGGTAGGCTTTTTCACCATTAGCATTGTTGATCACTTGTAAACGGTCAGTGAAACTTTGGATACTTTCGGGAAGATCCTTTTCCAATACGATGAGGTACTGACCAAAACGGGGTAGCTGGCTTTTAAAGCGTTTATTAAGCACCCTGGCAATAAATTGATGCATAATGCCCTCTTGCGCCAGCGTGGCTATAGATTCTCCAAGTCGCTGGAATTTATAGTAATCAACGCTCTCACCATTGCATATTGCCAGTGTACGGCCACCCACGACGCTTCCCTTTTCTTCAAATAGCGACAAGGAATGTTGATATTGAGCGCGATAAACCTCTTCAAAGTATGTGCCACCTGCACGGTCAAATTCTGATTGCAACTGACGACTGGCGTCTTTATCTGCAAACTGAAAACCGTAGGCGTGGAGAGACACCAACAGCTTGAATGCCGGAGTATTGGCTTGTTGAAATCTGAGAGGATTTACCGGTTCTGTCAATGCGCTGGAGACATCCAGCTCCGAGAAAAGGGCCGGGTTATTGAGATAAGCCAGAGCATCATCAATTAATTGTCGGGGTACACAATATTTCCAATCCGTCATTAACCGACGTTTGTTTACAACGATCCTGTTAGCCAGAACATGAATAAGCCTTTGTCGGATTGCCGGGTCAGTGCAACACTTCTCCAGATATTCCTTGTCATTAAAACGAGCTAAAAAAAATTGAAAATGTTCAATGTAGTCTATTATGACTTTGGCATTATCGGGCCGTAAACGTCTATCGACAATACGCTGCTCTCCAACATCAAAAGGCTCATACGCGAGCACCATAGCATCTTGCTTCAGCCTTATTTCTTCCGGAAAATGACAGGAATGATCACAAGGAAAATACGCATAAACAATATTCATGATGCGGGTTTTAAAGTCATCACTCGCATTAACTTTATTAAAGAAAAAAGAAACAATCTGCGAATCAAAATGTCGGCTTATTTCTGGTCTACTGATTAACAGGCCTGATAGGGATTCTTTTCCTGTTTCAATCAGCTTCTGAAGCAACGCATCATCTATATTTTTAACAACTAAAACAAAAAAAGGATTAGCTTCTACCAGTCTTCTTAGCAATAAAGCAAGTTTTTCCCCATCATCCCTGTATCTATCTATGCAACATCGATAAACATCAGATAAGGGATAAACTTTTGAACCTTCGATTTCCATCATTACTTCCAATGCTGTCGAAGTAATTTTTATAAGTACTTCTTCAAAAAAGTCAGGATCATTGTCCAGCATCTCATATTCATTATCACCTTGAAAAATATTGATA
>NZ_JAHHPS010000319.1:0-1870 GCF_024606275.1 Endozoicomonas sp. SESOKO4
CGGAAAGGTCTGCAGAAATGCTCATGCCCTGTCAGATCACAAAAGCAGAGACCACTGCGTGCAAAAAAACTGTGACTTGATCGTGGTTGGGGAGGATGGTCGGCAGCAACCATGCGGTAAGGTCTGCAAGAGTGGACATGCCTTGTCGGATCATAAAAGAGCAGAGCACACCAGGCAGCAAGCCTGCGGTGCAACAACAGTCGGGAAGAATGGTCAGCAGCGGCCGTGCAGGAAGGTCTGCAAGAATGCTCGCGCCTTGAGTGATCACATGAGAAAAAACCACAGCGGGCCACAAACCTGTGAGGTCACTGTAGTCGGGGAGAATGGACAGCAACGGCCATGCAAGCAGGCCTGCAAGAATCTTCAGGCCTTTTTGAATCACAAAAGAAGGCATCGAAAACGCAAGCTTGATGATATGGACCGGAACAATGACTTAAGTCCTCAGGAAGTAAAGTGAAATAAGCAACGATCTGATCCAGTACATGGCTTCATTAGATTTTTAACAGAAGAACTTCAAGGTAAAAACACGCTTATTTTCTTGATCTATCCTTCCTCTCTGTCAACCGGAATGCAGGGATAGAATTATTAAACACTCACTCTTTGAGGTACTACTGTTGCTAATGTCGTTGTCTGTCGTCTGTCAGAGCGAAGCGTTGACAAGACATTATATACTCGAGCTTGAGCAGGGTGCAGTTTATTCAAAACAGAACTACTCTATAAAACCTGTCTGGCCAACATTACCGGACAATCCGTCAGCCATTACCTACAATAAAGACCACGCAGAATTAACTTTACCAACTGATGACAAACGACAGAGGTCTGGGATTTACGAACTAAAAACGGCCATCGTTGGGTCGATTTCATGGCAATGGCTTTATGCCACTGGCATTGTGGTTGCATACGAAATGATCCTGACCACCAAGGATGCCCCTGCAAGCTCATGGCTTCCTGTAGAAGTAGTTTTCGCTGTCGCCTCGCTTTTAAAAATCTATTGGAACCCAAATTCATCGCTGTCTAACCCGATTCAACAACAGGAGGCAACCTCTCTGCCGATACAAGGGGATCACCCGTTTGCGACTGTTACTATGATGCATGGCTCTGATGATAACCCGGCACAATACCCACTATCAGAATCATCCTGCCAGAAAGTCCCGGAAACCACCATCCACTCTTCAGGCTCATTCAAAAGTCTCGTGTATTCTGACTCTGGCGACAGTAACGGAGACCCTGAACAACACTCACACACTTTGGGTTTAAATTGTTTCGTCCATCCCTGTCATGGCGTTTGTCGATTTCGGGCATCAATAGCAGTATCCACACAACAATCATGCCTTCGCTCGGCGAATGAACACTGTCTTAGTTGCATATACCATTTTGATCCCCAAATCGCTTCGTACTTCATGAGCGGAGCGCCCATCTGTACCACTGATTCTAACGGGCTACTAAATCATGATGTGCAAATGCCCGGGAATGTGTCCGTCAACGCTGACGACCGGGTCATAATAGACGGGTTACTCAGTCTGGGTGGTCATAGCCTTCCAGAAAACGGGATTACCTGTACGCTTGCTCATTCAACACGCCCGATGGGGATTTCATTTTTGGGTTGTCTTCCTTCTGGAGGGGATACCCATTGGCAACAAACTCCGTCAGATTACAAAAAAAAATACGACACTGAACAAAGAGTATGCGTCCTGCCGGTGATCGGGGAGGATGGGCAGCTGCGGCCATGTGGAAAGGTCTACAAGAATGCTCGTAGCCTGTCGGATCACAGAATCAAATTCCACAGCGGACAACGAACCTGTGACACACCAGTAATTGGGGAGAACGGTCAACAGCAGCCATGCGGGATTACCTGCAAGAATGCTAAAGT
>NZ_JAHHPS010000320.1:0-1156 GCF_024606275.1 Endozoicomonas sp. SESOKO4
GGTATGGCGTGATACCTTCTACGCTCAGCTGAAGCGTGATGGTTCAGAAGACCCGAGCTCTGTGAATTCCAGTGCACCCATGAATACTTACCTGGGGGCTGCTGTCCGTTCACTTGACGAGCCATACAAGAAGCTGCCTTTTGATGATTTCAGCAAAGAGCCTTTCAAGGAAAGAGTTGATGGTGGCTACGCAGCCATTCTTCAACACTACTTTGTAAGTGCTTGGGTGCCAGACCAGCACAAGCCTCACAATTACTACACCCAAGTATCTCGTAACAACGAATACTTTATGGTGGGTTTCTACAATGACCCTCTGGTAGTAAATCCCGGAGAGAAAGTGACCACCGGTGCGACACTCTATGCAGGTCCTAAAGACCAACCTGCTCTGAAGAACCTGGCAGACGGCCTGCAGCTGACCATGGACTTCGGTATGCTTTGGTTCCTGGCTCAACCATTGTTCATGTTGCTGCAGTTTATCCACTCTCTGGTGGGCAACTGGGGCTGGGCAATAACTGGCTGAGAAAAATAATCGCGTAGTCTAATTCAAGGCGTGGGCTGGCGCTATGGCCTTCAAACATCTAAAAAAAACGGACCGTCACAGTCCGTTTTTTTTGAGAGGTCCAGACTCAGGAGTCTTCCCTCTCGATCTTTCGGGTGATGATGTATTGCTGAATAATCGACAGAATGTTGTTGGTTACCCAATACAACACCAGACCCGCAGGGAACCAGAGGAAGAATACGGTAAAGATCAGTGGCATCAACTTCATTACCTTGGCCTGTACAGGATCGGGAGGCGTTGGGTTCAGCATCTGTTGTGCAAACATTGAAGCCCCCATGATCAGCGGCAGGATGAAGTAAGGGTCCATCTGGGACAGATCCTGAATCCAGCCAAGCCAGGGGGCCTGACGCAGTTCTACAGACTCCTGCAGTACCCAGTAAAGGGCGATGAATACCGGCATCTGAACAAGAATCGGCAGGCAGCCACCCATTGGGTTTACCTTCTCTTTCTTGTACATCTCCATCATGGCCTGAGACATCTTCTGACGATCGTCGCCATATCTCTCTTTCAGCTCCTGCATCTTTGGCCCCAGCTTACGCATTTTAGCCATAGAGCGGAAGCTGGCCTGGTTCAACGGATAGAATACTGCCTTCACGC
>NZ_JAHHPS010000321.1:0-1005 GCF_024606275.1 Endozoicomonas sp. SESOKO4
AAGAAATCCTTAAATCCCTCCGAAAGCAACTGGCTATCGTGTTGGAACTACCAGACACTGAGTTCAGTCTTGAGTTTGAATACTCGGAACTGGAACGCACTTTTGAAAGACAGACCAAGGCTCAGACATCCCCCGAAACCATACAGCTGGGAAACTCCGAAAGCCCAACTTCACCAAATCCCGCAGTGGCTAAAGACAACAAACAGAGTGATTCAGGTCGCCAGACACACAACAATGAAAAAAAACAAGACCAGCCAGAACAGAATTATCCAGAACCTGATAACAAACCTACCGATGACACTCATAATGCATTGTCCGGGGATGTTGAGTATTACACCATCAGACTGCTCCAAACCGAATATCACGTCAGCAAACGACAGGTGTTAGCGAATCTGGACAGGCCTGCGTCAGAAGCTGGTTTAAGGCTATCTTGTCTGGATTGCCAACAAAGCGGGCTTGCGCTTCAGGAAATACTGCCTCACGCAGAAAGGCACTGGCTAACATGCGACCGGTGTCAACAATTCAGTCCCACTGCCGGTACCGTTCAAGCTCGCCAGATAATGCTACAAAGCCATACCCAAAGTCAGTGCGCTCACTACAGAGGGCAGGTACCGGGAACACCTTTAATGGACAATACTCTGACTCTGTTCCGTTTCATGATTCGTTTCGGAACGGAAGAAACCCTGCTCGACCTGTTACAACAATTCCATTTACCGATAGTCGCTGAGGATTTAAATCAGACCGATCGTAACCATAAAACCATGCTTCACGATCTGGCTCAATATACTTCACCGGCAGTCATCCGGACGTTTTTTCAGCGTTTATTTGTTGGATTTTCGGCACCGCCTTTAGAGCCTTTGGCTTCGTCAGGAGCACCCAGACCTGTTATATCGGAAGCAACGACTTCGGAAGTCTCCATTGCAAGGGCTGAAAAATCTTCAGAGGTTATAAGCATCACAGAAAAATCCATAGTCACTGTCGCCAGTGGTGAAAACCAGTTACACG
>NZ_JAHHPS010000322.1:0-1170 GCF_024606275.1 Endozoicomonas sp. SESOKO4
CTTTTGAGGAATCATAATCGATATAGCCTTGTTTAATATTTTTTGCTGTTACTAAAAACACTCCTTTTTCTTTTTTTGAAGGACTTCTGCCTCTATAGTCGACATAGGTTGTTAGGTTACACAATGGTTTTTCTTCCCACTCCTCTAAGTTCTGGAACTCGGGAAACCGAAGTTTTGGTACAGCCTCTCCTTCAGCGGGAAAAAGCTGTTGCATAAGTCGTTTTTTATGGGCTTTCAGGGCTTCAAGTTTTTTGGTTTGACTAGTGATTAGGTCGTCGATAGAAGAGAGGCAATCAGTAACTTTTTCTCGCTCATTGATATTTGGAACAGGTAATGGCATAGACATAAAGTCATCATTACTAAGACTCATTCTGTCATGACGCGCACCAACATTTGAGACAGTGCGCATGTAACTATGCCAGTGTGTTGACTTGAAATACTGCTCATAAAAGCGGTCTTGCTGGTCATTGAACCTGAAAACCGTATAAAGCGGAGATATGACTCCTTTGCCAAGATTATTCCTGGATATAGGACCGACAGGAGCAATGGTTGAGACTCGTGGGTTATAAACATAGTCGCCTTTATCAACCACACTATAACCAGCCAGATTACCTTTCACCGCAATGTCTTTATCGAAGTAATCACGTTGATCAATAACCCCTTCAGCCGCTGAATTGGTTAATGCTCGCGTGATGGTTTCGTTTCTGTTCCTTGCAGTCTGACGTGTTGCCAATGATTTAAGCTTGGTGATTTTCCAATCAGGATAGTCAGAACCATCTTCCTGTTGAAACCGTAACTCCGGGACCAACGCCTTTTTGTCTTGCTTACTCATAAACCGCCAACCCCGAAATTTCACGGCCATGAGCCAATTTCTTAAAATGAGGCACCAAGTCCTCCATCAAAGCCAGCTCCTTTTTGGTGCGGTCTTTCCAGCCCAGCTCAAGGGGAGCCAGCAAATCACTCAATTGTTCACCATCAAAAATCATTCGTTTCATCACATTGTTGACAAATACCTGCAGGGTATCCGGTGCCAGCCCGTGCTTGTTAGCCATTGCCGTGACATCTTCCGCAGACTTGGCTTCTTTAAAGGATTCATAGCCTTCACGGATGGCAGTTTCGTTCAGTGCTTCCCCCGTCTGCAGGCTGTTGATATAGGCAATGATATCGTCC
>NZ_JAHHPS010000323.1:0-10828 GCF_024606275.1 Endozoicomonas sp. SESOKO4
ACAAAGACCAATACGTGCAAGAGTAGACTTTTAATGGTTCTATCCTTTGTTTTCTGTGGATAGGAGCAATGAGGATAGACGAGAGGACAAGGGGCAAAGAACTAAAACATAATGGTTCATGCATTCTCCTATCCATGGCAAACGTGCTGAAATTTTACTGAAACACCGATGTCTGATACCTGATGACTGTCGTAAGAACCGGTTTGAGAAAAGCGATGAACTTCAGGGAAGATGACAGAGCTACAGCAAGGCGATTACCCGGCCCCGATTGAGTCCACCTGAATCGTCGAATGCGAGTTGTGATGACGACTGTCCGGTTTTTTAAAAATCGAAATAACAAATAGTGTGATATCCATCCCTTCTGAAAGCTTGCTTCGGGCCTGGCTGGGAGCCCGATCATTCTGTACCTTCCGGAGGGTTAAGGTGATCATCTCGATCTGCATCAAAAGGCTTGCGTTTTCGATGCACTTTTGCCTGATGGGTCTGCGCATTCTCGCTCATTATTCCGCCTGAACGCTGGCCATCGTCCCCGATCGCTGTCCCATCACTGGCCTGTGATTCGGGGTGATATCTTAATTTGTGATCTAACAGCGATTGAGCCGTTGGAAGGGGCTCATGACACGGCTGCTGCTGGCCATCCTCCCCGATCACTGTCTCGTAACAACGGTGTGTCTCGGGATAGATAAAGAGTCTTGCCTTTTCCGAGCTGCTTTTTCTCATGCTGCTCAAACCCTCAAGAAAGTGCAGACGACTTTTCGTGTGGTATTTCGTTTTGTGCGCCCGCATAGCTTTCCTGTTATTGCAGAAAAACCCGCATGGCCGCAGCTGGTCATCCTCTCCGTGCATGGGCACTTTACAGGTCAGTTCCCCGGCTTTCATGGCTGCCGCTGCATCCGGTACACAACATGTATTGCTGCGGCTATTAGCCGGAAAGGTATTAATCGATATTGTCAGGGCTTGTGGCTGAAAATGGTGCAGGATTTGAGTGAGTTCATTCATCGTTTCAATAGAGCCTTGTTCGGGTATTCCTTGCGCAGGGGCTGTCGGACTTCCTTCCGAATTCAGCAACCTTTCAGCTGACTCGCTACCAGATGATTGTCGGAGTTTACAAACGCCATGACAGGAATCGACGTAACAATCTAAACCGAAAGTATGTTCGCGTTGTTCAGGGTCTTCGTTACCGTCACCAGAGCCCAAACCCAGAGGACTGGTGATAGAGCCTGTAAGTTGGGCGGTTGTTCCTAAGGCCTGATGATCAGCTGAGGCTGATGATGGATTTTGTTGGTCATTTTTTTGTTCACCACGCCCGGGAAGTACCATATTAGTGATCACAAACGGGTGATCCGCCTGTGCCAACATAGATGCCGCCTCCAGTTGATCCGTTGGGTTAAGCAACCATGAATCGGGGTTCCAGTAGCTTTTCAAAAGAAAGTCGGCAACGACAAACGCTCCTACTATAGGTATCCATGAATAAGGTTTGGCACTCAGAGCGGTGTCATGGGGGGTAAAAGCCAGTTCGTAAACAATCACCAGGTTGGCGGCGTGAAGCAAGTGCCATGAGATCGACTCAATGAGAGATGTTTTTAACCCATAACCACCAATTCCCTGTGATTTGTCGTCAGACGGAAAAATGAGTCCTTCATAGCCACTGTCGGCATGGTATGAAGGGTTGTCTATAAATGAATGCTGGACAGGCCTTATGGAAAAAGTCACGTCTGAGGAACCTCCATCCTGTCCAAGCTCGACAATAAAGCGACTTTCCAATGGTTCGGCCTTACAGATGACAGACAACGAGAGCATCAGCAACAGCAGCACCACAGGGAGCGGTTTTCTCAAAGCTATATCCTTACATCTATTTTTGTGTTTCGTATTTTCTAGTCAGTCAGGTTAGACCAAGGAAGTGACAGATCAAGAAAGTAAGCGTTTTTCCTCAACAAACGCTGTCGTTTTTATTCGAGATGACCACGGATAGCTAGTCATCATGTGGTATAGGAACTTCCATGGATGGATGCCCTCTCGGAAGCGTGTTTTGAGTCTGATTGGAAGCCGAATTACTGTTTATCTTTTGGAAAACCGAGGTCATTACCTTGTTCCAAATCAACAGGCTTGTGTTTTAGATGCTTTCCTCTGTGATCGAACTGCTTGTGATGGATCAGCTCTTCAAAATCCTCGCAGACAATTCCGCATGGCTGTTGGTTATTCCCACCGGCCACCGTCTCGTCACAGATTTGCGGCTTGTGGTTGCTTCTTTTGTGATCCAGCAAGCATTGAGCATTATCGAAGACCGCCCCGCATTTTCGCCGCTGGCCATCCCGCCAGAGCACTTTATCTTCACAAACTTTCAGATAAGAGTGGCCTTTATTTTTGGCCATATCGTCCATTATGAATTTACGTAGCCTCCGTTGCCTATTGTTGTATTCTCTTAATTGTCCCTGCAAAGCTTTATCACTCCTGAAGACCTTCCCACATGGCTGATGCTGTCTATCGTCCCGGGTCACTGTCTCGTCACGGATGGGTTCTTCAGCTGTACTGGCTGCCCCCACACTCATTGAATCTATAGGGCGTTGGCGATTGGTTGGATTGTTATCAAAGCGTCCAGTGACATAGAAATAATGATCGCGTTGATTACCGATGACATTATCAAAGGCATTATCGAGATCGAAGTGAATTACTGCATCGCAATAATCCCATGCAGAGTAGTATCGATCAGGGACATCGTGGAATGAGCTTTGTTCAGGTTCTGCTCCTCCTCCAACTGCTGTACTGTCCATGGAATTCAGCCACCCTTCAGCCAGCTCAATCCTGCTGGATGCTGGTCGGAAGATGCAAATACCTTTACAAGGACTGACGCGACAATCTAAACCTAAAGTATGCTGGTGTTGTTCTGGACCATCGTTACCATCGCCTGAACCGGAAGACAGGGGACCGGTGAGAGCACCTGTAAAAGTGCTTGCCCCTGAGGCTTGCTGTATAGATGACTCTGTTCGCTCTTCTCGTTGTTGCCTTTGTTGTTGGCCATTTGCGGGGAGCATCATAGTATTGATCGCAAACGGGTCATCCTGACCGGCCTCCGGTTTATCTATCGGGTTGAACAGCGGTGAATCGGTGTTCCAATAGCTTCCTGAAAGCCAGCCAACAGCGAAAAAGGCTTCTACAGGTATCCATGAATAAGGTTTGGCACCCGGAGCTGCGTCATCGGTAGTCATAGCCAGATCGTAAGCAACCAACACACTAGTGGCGTAAATCAATTGCCACGAGACTGACTTAATAAAGGACGTTTTCACACCATAACTACCGAGTCTATGTGGTTTGTCTTCGGACGGCAAAATTGCTTCTGTATAGGCGTTTGTGTCGACAAGGTGTGACGGAGTGTCTGGGAATGTGTGCTGGCCAGACCTTATGGAAAAGATCCCCATAGGAGAGCTTCCATCCTGTCCAAGCTCGACAACATAATGCCTTGTCCATGATTCAGCCTGACCGATAGCAGACATAGAGAGCAGCAGCGACAACAGTGCCACAGAGGATGAATTTTTCATTGGTTCCCACTTTGTTGATTGTTGTGTCTTGTTTTTATTTTTTAGAATGGAAAGGTAGATCAACAAGGTGTTAGATCAAGAAAATAAGCGTTTTTTTAAAACAAAAGGTTAAAGCGGGTAGGTAAAAAAACCTCTGATGCAAGACATGAGCGGGCTTTTTTATTAAAACGGAGTCGGCATGACAGTAAAAGGCGACGAATGTCTGCCAGTAGTTTACCCATCATGGTGGAGTGGTTCTTGAGTATATTTATGGCCTTCCGCGCACCCACACCCTCTAAGTGAAAGCTTTAACGAGCGCTCTTCTGCATCAGGGGCCTGTTTTCACAATTTGCTGAAGCCGTGCCTTTATCCGCAATTAAAAAGTTTTTAATCAGATTAACCAGTTTTTGTAAATGAGCAATATCTTTTAAATTTCTTACTGAAGAATAAACATATCGATAAGTTTCTGTGGGTTCAGTTGTATAGGGTCCGCTGAATACAGGGGGCTCGTCATCCCGAGTTATCCTGTTGCCATCTGCATCTATAAAACAAGCCTCCCAAAAAAGATTGACTGCTTCTTTTCGATTGTTGGCGGAAAGGGCAAAGAAAATTAATGCCAAATTACCAACAGGCTCATATTTATCTTCTATGGATGAGCCTTGTTGAAGAATAGTGTTTACACGCTCTACCTCTCGATGGGCAATCTTCTCTGCGAGAGTCTGGCGATCAGTATCCAGGCCTTCGATGACATCTTGTCTGAACTGATGCAAGTTCCAACTTTTATGTGCACGAGATTTCGTTAACACCCTGGCCATATGAAAAAGTGAGTGACTAAAGCCAAATTTGAAGGTATGGGCACAACTGGCACAAAAACCAACAATATATTCATATTCGTTCCCAAGGGCATTGCACATTGCAGCAGCAAGGTGCACATACTCGTCGCTTCTGTCGTGCTTTGTCACGAGCACTCTGTAATTCAGAAAAGTTAATATTGGATCAACAAAAAATTCAGTTAAAGCACTGGAGAATGTTTCTTCGTCAACCTTTGAAAGATCAAGTTCTTCAGAATCCGATAAAGCATAGGCCCCTTCATAAGCTCTTTTAGCAAGACACCATTCAAGACTGGGTAGATCAATATCCCAGAGCAGGTCGCCACCTATATGACCATGGATAGGATAAGTTTTCCGACGTTTAATCTCTCTTTGAGCAGGGGGAGGAGAGCCTTGCTGAACCCCTTCAGCTGACTCGCTACTATCGAACGATGGTCGTATTTTACAAATGCCATTACAGGAATCGACGTAACAATTCACACCCAAAGTATGCTGGTGTTGATCAGGGTTTTCTTTACCGTCGCCAGAGCCGAAAGACAGGAAGTTGGTGAAATAAAAATTGCCTGCATGAGTGGCCACTCCTGAGGCTTGCTGACCGGAGGATGCTGATGGCGGGTTTGGTTGGCTATTTTTTTGTTGGCCATTTCCGGGGAGCATCATAGAGATGATCGTGAACAGATGATCCTGATTCGCTTCTTGTTGTTGAATTTTTTGCTCAATCAAGTTAAGTGATTCAGTCGGGCTAAATATTGATGAATCGGGGTTCCAATAGCTTTTCAAGAGTGAGCCAAAAGAGACAAACACATCTGCAGGTATCCATGGGTAAGGTTTGGCTTTCAGAGCGGCGTCATTGGTGGTCACAACCCATTCGCAAGCAATCAGAACATGAGCAGCATAAATCAATTGCCATGAGATCGACTCAATAAAAGAGGTTTTTACCCCATAACTGTTAATCCTGTGTCGTTTGTCATCAGGCAAAATTGATTCTGCGTAGCCGTCTGTATTGACGGGGTAGGACGGAGTGCCCGGCAATCTACGCTGGTCCGGCTTTAAAGAAAAACTCCCGCTTGGAGAACCTCCGCTCTGTTGGCGCTGGACGACAATACTTCCTGTCGAGTGTGCAGCATGAAAGATGACAGAAACCGAGAATACCGGCAACATCAGTGCCAAAGAGAGTATGTTTTTCAAAGCCTAACCTTAAATCTGTCTTATATTTCGTACCTAATGTTTCGTGTTTTGTTTCGTGTTTTCATTTTTTGAAATGAAGCTAGTTCAAGAAAGTGATAAATCAAGAAAGTCAGCGTGTCTTTCCAGAAAAACCAAAGGTTGCACCGGGAATAAAAAAACACTACTGCAAAACATGGGCAAGGACTTTTGTTCATCGGTGTCCCGGCATTACAAAAAAAACGACGATTGCCTTTCAAATAAGAGATTAACCAAATGTTGGAATAGAAAAAGTCTCTCTGCTGTTCGGAGAACTATAACCAATCCAGACTGAGATCATCAGCCTACTGCACGTAAAAAGACTTGCCTTCCCGATGCATTCTATCGTGAAACAACCACTCTGGAAAATCTGCGCAGACTTTTCCGCATGGGTGAAGATGGCCATTCTTACAGACCACTATCTTGAAGCATTTCCGCGACTTGTGGTATGCGTTTTTATGACGCGCCAAATCCAGAGCATTTTCGCAGACCAACCTGCATGGGTACTGCAGGCCATCTTCCAGGGTCTCTGTCTCCTGACAGGTCTGGGGCCCAGTGTGGAATTTTAATTTGTGACACGACAGGAACTTAGCATTTGGTAAGACCTCACCACACGGATGCTCCTTGCCATCAGCCCCAACCACTGTCTCATCACAAGGGTTTGGCTCGGGATAGTAACAAGCTCTTCTCATTCTCATTCTGTTGATGCTTTCAAGACAGTGATAACGCCGAAATTCGTGGTCTTCTACGTGATCCCGCACAGCTATCAGACTCTTGCAGACCACCCCGCATGACCGCTTCTGGCCATCCACACCAAGTACTTGCAAATGACAGGTCAGTCCCTCAGTCAAATCGACTGCCATTGCTGCGACTCCTTTTGCAGTCAGTGATTGTCTGTAGTTGCAGCCATTTCCCGGGTCGGTTTTAATCGGTGATCTACGGGCGTGTGGCTCAGAATTGTCGAAACCCAGCGCCGCTTCAGCTGAATCAGAACTATCGGATGATGGTCGGAGTTTACAAACGCCATCACAGGAATCAACGTGACAATTTAAACCCAAAGTATGCTGGTGTTGTTCGGGGCCTTCGTCTCCGCCACCAGAGCCGGAATCCGGAGGGCTGGTGAAAAAACCTGTCATTTGGTTGCTGGTTGCACCTGAGGCTTGCTGACCGGATGATACTGTCGGCTGGCTTTTTTGTTGGCCATTTTGTTTTTGGCTCTGTCCGGGAAGCATCATAGAGGTAATCTTGAACGGGTCACTCTGACTTGCCTCCAGTTGATCCATCGGGTTAAAAAGCGATGAATCAGGGTTCCAATAGCTTTTCAAAAGCAAGTCGACAGCGACAAATGCTTCTGCAGATATCCATGAATAAGGTTTGGCTTTCAAACCGACGTCATGGGTGGTCATAACCAGTCCGTAAGCAACCAGGAAATGAGTGGCGTAAATCAGTTGCCACGAAATCGACTCAATAAAGAACCTTTTTAGCCCGTAACCGCGCGGTCTGTGTAGTTTGTCATCGGGCGACAAAATGAATTCTGCATAGCCGTCTTTGTCGCCAAGGTATGATGGGGTGCCCGGCAATATTTGCTGATCTGGCTGTATAGAAAAGCCCCCGCTTGAAGAACCTCCACTCTGTTGAGGCTCGACAACAAAAATTCTTGTTAACTGTGCAGCCTGACAGATGATAGAAAACGAGAATAGCGGCCAAAACAGTGCCAAAGAGAGTGTTTTTTTCAAAACATTAACCTTACATCGTTTTGTGTTCTGTACTTTTTAAGATAGAAAAGGTAGATCAAAAGAGAGTCATAAATCAGTCATAAGCGACTGAAACAACTTTTCGCTCTACTCTGGGATGAAAAATTTTTTGTGATAAAAAAAGCCCGCTACTGCATAACAACAGCTCTTGAAGGTTTTTGCGCATTGTCTTGCATTGGGCCCACTGGCCATTCTTATTGGGCACCATCACGTCACAAAACAGTTACTCTGTGCCACCTCTTTTGGCCATTTCTTCGGCCGCAACAGCAGCCAATCTGAGCAGATATTCCTTCATTCGCTTCATGAAGAATATTCTTTCCGAACACACGCGAATTCTGGCCCTGCGGTTGATCAAGTTTATCTGCCGCTGCCGCTCACGAGTCAATGTTACAAAAGGCGAGCTTTGTTCAGGTACTGCTCCGGTGTAGCCTGTCGAAGTTTCTACGAGATTCAGCGACCATTTAGCAGAGCCATCGCCATCGCCATCGCCATCGCCATCGGATAATGGTCTGAGTTTACAAACACCATGACAGGAATCGACGTAACAATTTAAACCGAAAGTATGTTGTTGTTCAGGCCCTTCGTTACCACCGCCAGAGCCGAAATTTTCGGGTCTGGTGAGAGAGCCTTTGAATTGAGCAGTTTTTCCTGAGGCTTGCTGACCGGATGATTTTGTTGGCTCGTTTTTTTGTTGGTTTTTTTCTTGGCCATTACCCGAGAGCGTCATAGTGGTGATTGCATATGGGTCGTCCTGACTTGCTTCCAGTTTACCCATTAGACTAAACAGCGGTGAATCGGTGCTCCAATAGCTTTGTAAAAGCCAGCCGACAACGAAAAACGCTTCTATTGGTATCCATGAATAAGGTTTGATGCCCAGAGCGAAGTCATTGTTGGTCATAACCAGTTCGTAAGCAACCAGAAAATGATTGGCGTCAATCAACTGCCACGAGATCAAATCAAAAAAGCCCGTTTTTACCCAAAAACCGCCAAATCTTTGTGGTTTGTCGTCAGGCGGAAAAATTGATCCTGCAGAGCCGTCTGTTTCGGCAATGTATGATGGGTTGCCTAACATCGGCTCGTTAGGTTTTATGGAAAAGCTCCGGCCCGGAGAACCTCCATCCTGTTGAAGCTGGACAACAAAACTTCTTTTCAATGGTGCAGCCTGAGAGATGACAGACGACGAGGACAGCAGCAACAGCAGCGTCACAAAACGTAGGTGTATCAAGAACTTTATCCTTACATCCATTTTATGTTTTAACTTTCTTAGGTGGGGAAATTAGACCAGGAAAATGATAGATCAAGAGAACAAACCTCTTTTTTGTCATCGACCTACTGCCTATCAACAGACTCACTTTCTCGATGTATGCTAATGTGACGAAAGTACTCTCGAAGATCCGCGCAGACTATTCCGCATGGGTGAAGGTGGCCATTCTCACAGAACACTATTTCGTGGCATTTTCGCAGCTCGTGGAATCTTTTTTTATGACGCACCAACTCCGGGGCATTTTCGCAGCTCTGCCCACATGTGTGTGGCAGGCCATCCTCCCAGAATTCTTGCTCTTCACTGATTTGTGGTCCGGTGTGAAATCTTAATTTGTGACACCACAGGGACTGAGGATTATCCAAGACCACACCACACCGTTGCTCCTCGCCATCCGTACCGGCCACTCTCTCATCACAAGGGTGTTGCCCGGGGTAGAGAGAGGCTCTTCTCATTCTTATTCTCATTTTCATCATGTCGATTCTGTTAAGAAAGCACTCACGCCGTTCCTTGTGCTTTTCTATGTGGTACCGCACAGCTTTCGAACCCTTGCAGACCATCCCGCATGACCGCTTCCGCGCGTCCACGCCAAACACTTTTAAATCGCAGGTTAATTCCCCGACTGCCACAGCAGCCAATGGGTATGTATTCTTACAGCCATTTCCAGGGTCGGTTTTAATCGATGACCGATGGACGCTTTTCTCAGAATCACCCAGAGTTTGACCGAGATCATTCTCTCGTGGGAAAGGCAAGCCTTGCTCTGTTGTTCCTGCTGCATGGTCTGTCAAAGTTTCTAAGAAATTCAGCGCCCCTTCAGCGGGCTCAGTACTATCGGATGATGCTCGTAGTTTACAAACGCCATGACAAAAATCGATATAACAATTTATATCCAAAGTATACTGGTCATGTTGTTCAGGGCCTTCGTTACCCCCGCCAGAGCCTGAAGACAGTGGGCCGGTGATAGAGCCTGTAAGATGAGTAGTTGCCCCAGAGGCTTGCTGACCGGATGATGCTGATGACTGGTTTGGTTTGTTATTTTGTTTTTGACCTTGTCCGGAGAGCATCATTGTGGTGATCGCAAACGAGTCATTCTGACTTGCCTCCGGTTTATCCATTGGGTTCGGTGAAACGGTGTTCCAATAGTTTTTTTCTAAAAGCCAGCCGACAGCAACAATCCCTTCTGCAAATATCCACCAATAAGGTCCGCCGTCCTGAGCCGCATCTTTGATGATCCAGAAGAGTCCGTAGGTAAGCAGCATATAGACAGCCCAATGCAATTGCCATGAAATGGACTCAATAGAGGTCATTTTCAGCCCATAACCGCCAAGCTTTTGTGTTTTGTCATCAGGCGGCAAAATTGATCCTGCAAAGCCGTCAGTGTCGACAATGTCTGACGGGCTGCCCGGCAATGAATTCAGGTCTCGCTTAATAGAAAGGCTCTGATTCTTCTGTTTATGCTCGACAACAAAATGTCCTGTCAACGGTTCGGCCTGACAGATCAAAGATAACGACCAATGCAGCGACAGCAGTGTCGCTGAAAGTGTTTTCTTCAAAACTCTACCCTCAAATTCATTTCGTGTTTACAAGTTGAAAAGGTAGGCCAAAAATGTGGTAGTGCAATAAAATAGACAAAAGCCTCCCTGCTGTCCGGAGAACAATTACTCATCGGAACTTGATTCCAAGAATTGCGGAAACACGATATCAACACAATAACCGTTTATAGCCGAAGAATCGTGAGAGTCGAGCATAAGCTGCTTAACACTTGATGGCCAATTGTAAAACTGGATACTTGATGGAGGCCCCATCAACGTGTAATCAGTTAATTCAACTTCAAAGCACTCTCCATTTTTATTCCTTAACTGTCTAATCCCGTCCCTGAGAACCTCGGGATCGTCTTCATATCCTTCATGCATGTCACTAAACAAATCATTCTCAATCGTGGTGCAGAGCATTTCCCCTCCCCGTCGAATAAATTCCGAAAGTACAGGACCTAAATACCCTTGTGGATAGGCTGAAACCAGTAAACAATGACTGCAATCATCAGGCAGGCACTTGTCAATATCTTTTGGGAATTCAGCTTGTTCAACAGGTAAAAAGTTAGTTAATGGTTCTTTGTCATAGCATTTAACATTAATGTCGCCCATCAAACTAAAACATTTTTCAAGAAATGCTTGCCCCGAGCCAATACCAATAACTGTTTTTGGAAAAGCGTCTTGGTAAGCGCTTTCACATAGAGAGAGCATAACAGCCAGAAATCTTTCAGGC
>NZ_JAHHPS010000324.1:0-2230 GCF_024606275.1 Endozoicomonas sp. SESOKO4
AGAACTTCTTCCACCATCAGCTTCGAGCGACCGTAAGGATTGGTGGCACTCAGCGGAAAATCTTCCGTGATCGGCAGAGTGGCCGGATCACCATAGACAGTCGCTGACGAGCTGAAAACGATACGTTTAACACGAGCTGCCTGCATGGCCTGACAAAGTACCAAGGTGCCGTACACATTGTTGTCATAGTAATCGAGTGGAATCTCGCAGGACTCTCCTACGGCTTTCAACCCTGCAAAGTGGATGACGGCTTCAAAATCATGCTGTTGAAAGAGAGTGTCCAGCAAGGCTCGATCACGGATGTCGCCGTTGACAAACTCCAGTGTCTTGCCAGTTATCTCCTGAACCCGGCGCAGAGATTCTTGGTTGCTGTTGCTAAGGTTGTCCAGAACTACTATTTCGTAGCCGTCGTTTAATAATTCCAGGCAGGTATGGCTACCGATATAACCAGCCCCCCCTGTGACCAGAATTTTACTCATGCTCTGTGGCTTCCTGTTCAGATCTCTGTGATATCAACCAGTCTCATGGAAAGGTCAACGGACTCAATGTCTTTGGTGAGCGTTCCGATAGAAATAAAGTCGACGCCGGTCGCTGCGATCATCGGCAGGCGCTCCTCGGTGATTCCTCCGGAAGCTTCCAGTCCGGGCTGAGGCGCTGGCAGAGTTTTGTTCAACTCAACGGTCTCACGCAGTGTTTCCAGAGGGAAGTTGTCCAGCATGATAATGTCGGCACCAGCGCTTCTTGCCCGTCGGAACTCCTCCATGTTCTCGACTTCCACTTCTACGGGTTTGCCCGGAGCCATGGTTCGGGCGGTGTCGACTGCCTGCTCAATACCCCCGCAGGCGGCAATATGGTTTTCCTTGATCAGGAAGGCATCATAAAGTCCGATTCGGTGATTGTGGCATCCGCCTGCCTTGACGGCGTACTTTTGGGCAAGACGAAGACCGGGCAGGGTTTTGCGGGTGTCCAGCAGTCGAACGTCTGTCTCTTTGACCTGACTGGCATAGTGATAACAGCGGGTAGCGGTGCCGGAAAGGGTCTGAAGGAAATTCATGGCAGCACGTTCACCGGTCAACAGGCTTCTGGCAGGGCCTTCCATGTAAACCAGAACCTGATCCGCTGCAACACGTTCACCTTCCTTAACCTGCCAGTTCAGATTGACCGATGAATCGATCTGTCTGAACACTTCATCAAACCAGGGGCGTCCGGCAATAACGGCAGGCTCACGGCATAGGATACGGGCTTTGGCCATTTGCCCGGCAGGAATCAGAGAGGCCGTAATGTCACCTGAACCGATATCCTCTTCCAGAGCATGGCGAACATTGCGCTGGATAGTGTCGATCAGGTCGGAGGTGAGATTGTCATGGGGCTGCATGTTGAGTCTACTTATGTTTTACCGGGAATGATGAAAAATTGGCTGGGATTATAAACAACTTGATGTCTTTGGTCTTGCCGATTGCAATAGCCTGTCTTGATCTATAATTGTAATCCCTTTTAAAACACAGTGGGAGGCACATAGTATGTTCATCATCAGGTTCTTTGCCTGTGCCCTTCTTGCTCTGGTCATCTCCTGCTCTCAGGCATGGGCCGGGACCACACAAATTGACTCCTACCCAGCCCTCAGGGACGCTCTTGAACAGGGAGAAGTGCCTATTATCGGTGTGATTGATTTTGCACAGTGCACGAGTAAGTCACAAAAGACTCTGGATTTTCGGGGAAAAGAGATCACTATTTTCAAACGAAACGCCATCTACGAAGACGGCACGGTGAGTATGCTAACCACCTACAAAGTGAATACGCTTATGGATGAAAGCAAGTGGGCCAGTCGTCTGCCAGACCGGACAGAAGACATGCCAGTCTGGATAGAGTGGCAGAGTGGCTACGACCTTTCCAGTCAGGATGATAAGGAATTTAAAGTCAAGTTTATTGCAGCGGATGCAAAGACCGGAAAGACCCTCATAACCGGAGACTACAGGTGCCCACTGGGATCGGCTATTAAGTTATGGCGTACACCTCACGGTCTTTGAGATCTCATATAAAACACAGCAACAGGCAGAAAACATGTGCATTGTCAGGTTGGTCGCCTGTGCTTTTCTTACTCTGGTTATCTTTTTTTCTGAGGCGTGGGCCGGGAACACACAAATTGAATCCTACTCAGCGCTCAAGAGTGCTCTTGGGCAGGGGAAAGTGCCTGTTAACGGCCTGATTGATATGGAACAGTGTAAGTATA
>NZ_JAHHPS010000325.1:0-14647 GCF_024606275.1 Endozoicomonas sp. SESOKO4
CCAGGCATTGAATAAAGCAAAACCCCAGTTGAGTGATCGGCTGGGGTTTTTGTTTATCCGTTACAGGACAATGTAATGTCACCCGAAAGAACGACAAAACTTCTTAAGCAATGCGTCGTTTATTTTCGTGCTCCCATCCAAACCCGGAAGTAACAGGATCGTCCGGAACGATTTTAGGCAGTTTTAGTACTCAATCATGAATTTATTGATGATCAACTCTGCATTTTGCCATTTCTTTCGGATTAGAAGGTGCACGGCAGACCCGGTCTCCATAATAGTCATTGTTGAAATTGCAATCACTTTGCTTGTTGGATTGCTGAGCAGGAACATTGAAACTATCCTGTTTTTTCTCTATCTGGCTGGATGCATTCATGGGGTAATCCTCCTGTTGTATAAAATAAAGTTTATAAACAAGGAATTGAAACTGGAAATTGGCAATGGCTATCACAATGATAGGAAAGTTGTATTCAAACTGTTGCAGTATGGTACTGGTGGAGGTGCGCCTTGAAGCGCGTACAATCTTGCGACCTGAAATGGTCGCCACGGTAAAGCTGTGGTCGGCAGCTGTGTACCAAGTCTTGCGGGGTGGAAGGTAACGACCACAGCGAAGCGCAGACAGGAAGATAATAGGCCATAACGTTTGCTAAGGGATAATTAACCTCGAAATTGAACGTATTCGAAGTAGCTGACCTTCTCTCTACCAAGGGAAAGCAGAAATTGGGAGCTCCGCTAATGACAACAACCGCAGTAGGACAGCCTTAAGTTCGACAGGCTGATAGAGCAATGCAGGAGCAGTTGCCGCGGAGGGGCAGTCTATTCTCGGTCAGCCTCCGTGTGATAGCTATTTTAAATAGCGGGGTATCAATTCCAACGCTCTCTTCTCTTTATAGAAAGGTGCAACAGGTTTTTTTAAACTTCAGGATCCCTTGTCACTAAGATTTTTGGACGGAGTTTCGCTCAGCGTGGAGCCCGATAAGGGCCACGAGCGTTGACACAAATTGAATTACAGTCTCGCAGTAAATTGAATGGATTCAGACAACGGCCCCAGCAGATAACCAAGAAGCGTGCGTTTACCTGCCAGTATATTGAGTTCAACGGTCATACCCGGGATCAACTGATTATTTTCATCAAACCCTGAACTTTCCGTCTCAATCATAGCCTTGTAGTAATGCTTAGCCGTGACACTATCTACATAAGTGTCAGCACTCACCTCCAGAACCTTGCCCCTCAGAGAGCCATAAGTCGTATAATCGTAGGCAGAAACCCGAACATTCACTGACTGACCGGGCCAGACTCTGGCTCTGTCATGTGGTGCCACCATAGCTTCTACCATCAGGGGAACTCCATCTGGCACTATCTCTGCCAATATCGAACCCGGCGATACGACCTCACCAATAGTATTGACATGCAGGGTATGCAGAGTACCTGTAACCGGTGCCGCCACTTTTTTACGGACCTGCCGTTCACTGGAAGAGTGAATCTGTGCCTGAATTTGAACAATTTCTAACCGGACTTTGTTGTAATTATGCTGTGCCTCTTCACGAAAATCTGTCATCAGTTTTTTTTTCTTTAAACGCAGCTCTGACAGGTTGGCAGCAATGACCGGAATCTGTTTCATTGACTGATTGATTCTGGTCTCAATTTTCAGCAACGCCATCTTTTTTTCCAGCTGATTATGAATCGAACCAGCACCTTCCTGAAGAAGCGTCGTCAGTATATCCAACTGCTTTTGAGCTACCGCCCGTTCGTTTTTCATGTCCTTGATGACCTGGTCAAGCTCAGATAACTGGGCTTCTTCTTTGTTAATCTGCTGGCGGACAATGGAGATTTGTTCGCTGAGCTTTCTGGCACGTTTTTTATACAGCTCTTGTTCGTTAAGATAATGCTCGTTATTCCGAGTCTTTTGTTTGCTCGCAGCGATCAGTTCTTTACCCGTCATTTCAGCATACAATCGTTGCGCTTTTGCGGTCAGCCCTCTGAGTCTTTGGTTCAAAATGCTGATATTCTCGGTCAAGGAAGGATTCATCACCGTAAACAATACCATGTCTTTGTGAATCCGCTGCCCTTCTTGCACGTGCAGTTCGGTAAGAATACCGCCTTCCAGATGCTCAACCACACGGTTATTGCTGAAAGTAGTCACCCGACCATTGCTCTTGACGACCACATCTATTTCGATAATGGCTGACCAGACCAGAAAACACAGAACGATAAAAGTGATGGTAAAAATGATGGAATAGCGGGAAAACGATCGGTGCCGCATTCGGGTAAGCAGTGGCTTCATCATTATTCGTTATCCACCAGTTTGATAACCACCTGGTTTCGTTGCTCGGTGCCGGATTCGTCCAGTCTGATTTTGATAAATTCAGCGGGCATGCCAGCATCCAGAAGAATTTTTCGAACTTGAGAAATTCGGTTGAATGCAATTTCGTAAGAAACCGTTTTCGCCAGGCTTCTGCTATTGAGCAGGCTAATAACATGGATCGTTTTACCCTGAAAATCAACTATGTTTGCCTGAACCCATTCTTCCAGCTCCTTGTTTGCCGCTTCAGAAAGACGTGAGTTGAAATCTTCGTACTTTATGCGAATGAGTTTACTCTTAATCTCTGTGGATACCTGGCTCTCTAAATTAACGCTCATGGCTTCAGAAATGATTTCCTTCTCAATATCCGATTCCACCGAGGCTTGCTGACCCGATTCCAGTCCTTCGGTTGAGCCGGCTGCCGCATGCTCAGCTTCAATAGACGACTGCGCAATATCATAACCCACCTGAACACTCAGCGCAGAAACGACCATAACCAACACAACGACCAGGAAAACAAAGACCAGCAGTGTGGTCGAAAGAGCATCCACAAATCCGGGCCATGGGTTGCTTTCAACTTTTTTAGCCATTGTGCTCCAGTTGCAGATGTGTAGTGTAGAAATTCAAACAGGAACCGTTACATCAACTGTTGTCTGGTTATCTATCGCCTGTCTGATGCGTTTCTTAATAAATGTTTACCGCAAAACGGAATACTAAAAGAAGCGATCCTTTGCAGTTTTCGTGCTGTGGGCCGAATAAGACTCTGAGGCTTTTAAAGTCCTATATCCATTGGATTGAAGAGATGGGGTAGGGGTACGCGGCAAAAAAATCAGGACAGGCAGGATCAAATTTTATGAAACTAAAAAGTCTGCTCGGGGTGAGTTTATTAATTCTTATCTCTCCAGTGAGTGCCTTATCGTTACCTGAAGCGGTCAACAAAGCACTGGAGATCAACCCGACCTTGAAGTCTCTGGAGGCTACGGTTGAGGTTGGAGAGGCTCAACTGGACAAGAGTTACGCCAACTACCACCCCAAGGTTACCCTCCAGTTGGAAAGTGGCAAGAGCAACAATTCAGACAGTTCCTGGCAGCAAAAGCGCAAATCATCAGTAACTCTTAATCAGGTGTTGTACGATTTTGGTCGGACTTCTAACCAGATCAGCGCCAGAAAATACAAGCTAAATGCCTACCAGCAGGATCTTAATAACGGCCGTGAGCAGCTCGTCCTGCTCACCTCAAACACCTTTCTGGAGATACTCAAGCTTGAGGAAGTGATCAGATATATCAAAGAGAATATCGCCTTTTACGATCGTTTTCTGGGCATCCTTGAAACCCGAAATCAGACAGGTGCGTCCAGCAAATCTGATGTTCAGCGTCTGACCAGTCTGAGCCAGAATGCCCAGCTTGAGCTGATCCAGTATCAGACAGACCTGACGTTTGCCCGTAAAACCTTTAAAAGCCTGACGAACATTGAGCCAGAAAACCTGACAATTCCTTCGCTGGACGGACTGGTCATCAAGCAAACCCCGAAGGAACTGGTCGAATTTGCAACAACCCGGAGTTATCAGATCCAGTCTCTCAGAAAAAACATTGAGTTCGCCAAAGAAAATCGAGACAAAGCCCGTTCCGATCTATATCCCAAATTTGACCTGAAAATTGAAACCAACAGGGAAAACTCTCTGGACACCAACGGCAAATGGTCAAGCACACAGGCTGCCGGTATCACAATGAGTTATGACATCTGGGACGGATTCAAGGCCCGAAGCAATGTTGATGAAACTAATGCCAAAGTGATGCGGGCTAATCATCAGTTACGAGAGGCAACACTGGCACTGGAAAAAGAGGCAGAGGAAGCTTACAGCGCGATGTTGAAGTTAAGAGATGAAAAGGCCGTCAATAAAGAGGCACTGGAAACCAACCGCGAAATTGTCGACCTCTATTACAAAGAATTTGAATTGGGTGAAAAGACCCTGCTGGATATCACCACAGCCCAGGGGGATTACCATAACAGTCGAGTCCAGAGCGCCGTGTTCCGGTTTGAGTATTACAAGAGTACGCTGAAAATCCGCTATTACCTGAATGATGTCATCAACACAGTGCGAAGTCTGGCAGACGAGTCCCAATGATGTTTCAGAGGACAGGCGAGAGAACGACGGGCAACACGGACAAAAAGGGATAATAAGGACATGTCTGAGCTGCATATTGCCAACCCGAAAAGAATAGAGAGCTTCATAAGGCGTATGCAGTTTGTCGTCGTAGCCAGCATTATCCTGGTTTATTTTTCCAGAGATTTTTTTATCACGGCACTTATGTCAAATCTGCCGCTGAACGGTACGATTTTATCGGTATTCATAGTCGGTTCGGTGCTCTGCTTCATCTATGTGTATCATCTTAAAGATGATGTTCTGGTGGTTGCCAAACTGGATGAGATCTTGTTTGAAAATAAAGCCGACCAGGACGGTTCGGATGATCCGGGCGATCAGAACATCCAAAGAGACAGGAGCAGCCAGAACGAGCAGGGCAAACCGAAACCGTTGAAGATGCACCTGATGGGGCCAACTGTCACCCTGCTCAAAAACAATGTTGCATCTCTGGGTGTTATCAGACTCTCGGCACCAGCAACCCGAGCTCTGGTAGACTCTCTGCAGGACAGTATGAGCGAAAAGTCCGCCTTCATTCGCTACTTCACCGACCTGCTGGTTTTTATCGGACTACTTGGAACTTTCCTTGGCCTCACCATCACCATTGGCTCCATCGGGGGCATCCTGTCTGATCTGGCAGGAGGCTTGGATGGCGGTGATATTATGGAAACCCTGATCAAGCTGATCCGAGGTCTGGAAGGGCCTCTTGGCGGCATGAGCACCGCCTTCGGTTCTTCCCTTATGGGTCTGAGTACTTCGTTGGTGCTGGGTATTTTTCTGCTCAGCCTGGACAAGGCCGGCCATTACTTCACCTCTGCCATGGAAAACTGGCTGGCTGAGCACACCGTTGAGAGAAGTTCTAATGGTGGAGCGGCTACGACCACTGCCGCTCCAGCCATCGGAAACGGGCAACTGGAGCAGATTACCACCCAGCTCAGTACCATCGCCAATACTCTGAAGAGAATCAGTATTCAATCTGCAGATGACAGGCAGTGGCAAAACCTGATCACTTTACTCAACAATAATCACCGTGAGCTGGCCAATGAGACCTCCGGGCTGTCTGAATCCCTGCTACGGACTGAACAACATATTGAAACTTCTGCCAGACTCCAGTCGGATCAGTTAGCGCAAGCAGAGCTGCAATTGCGGGAATCAGAAAAACTGCGCCAGATGTTCTCTACTCAGGCCGATGCCAGTATAGAAGCACTGGGCGCAGTACAGGAAAGCAAGCATCGGCTGGTTCAGATTGTCAATGCTCTGCTGAATGAGCAGCAGGCTCTGGGGCGCAGTCATGGGAAAACCACTGAGCAGGTCACCGAGCTGAAAGCATTCATCGCACAGAAAACAGACGCCTCTGCCACCGAACTTAAAGGTGTCTCTCTGCAGTTGCAGGCACTTTCCGATAAAGTTCAGGAAGATAACCAGGACAGCCAAATCAGGCAGTCACGAATGGAAAAGATGTTCATTTCCATGTCCAGGGCGATTAAGGATATGAAGGCCAGAATAAAAGGAAATTGAGACGTGAGGGTTCACCGGCATATCATTCCTCTGATCTGGAGTCTGGCCGCTTCGGCTGACAACAGTCCGGATTTTATTTTCCCGGTGGCTTGTCATTATGGTGTTGATTGCTTTATCCAAAACTATGTTGACCATGACCCCACTTCGGGCCACAGCGACTATCAGTGCCGTCAGCAAACCTATGACGGCCATTCTGGTACCGATATCAGGTTAGTTAACCTGCCCCAAATGAATAAGGGTGTTTCTGTGCTGGCAGCAGCCGATGGCACGGTTGTAGCGACACGGGATGGCATTGCGGATACTTATCTGAACTCTGCCCGACGTAAGGAAATAAAACAGATCGGTCTGGGCAATGCCGTTGTTATCCAGCATGGGGATGGCTGGCGCAGCATTTATGGCCATCTGAAAAAGGGGAGTCTGACCGTCAAAAAAGGTGACCAGGTCGAACAGGGGCAGTCACTGGGAGAAATTGGCCTGTCGGGATTAACCGAATTTCCCCATGTCCATTTTCAGGTGACACATCACAATAAGACGATTGACCCGTTTATCGGAAAACCAGACAGAAGCGAGTGTGGGGATACGCTCAACAGTCTGTGGCTCGGGATCGAAGACAACAGGATAACCTACCTCCCGGGGTTGCTATTGGATCAGGGTTTCAATAGCACTCCCCCGGTCAACTACCAGTCGATTGAAAGTGGAAATTTTAATAACGGTGCTGGTGACAAAAACCAGCGCCTGTTTTTTTGGGTCCGGTTCATCGGGCTGTCAACGGGTGATCAGGTAACGTTGAGTTTCGTTGCACCCAATGACGAACTTGTCAAAGCACATACTTTCCCGGAACTGAAATCAGGCAAGGCACAGCAATTTTATTACATCGGCATCAATAATCCGGCTATTCGCCCGGAACTGTGGGGCCGCTGGCAGGGGAGGGTGAGACTGAAGCGCACATCACTCCCGCCTATTAAAAAGGTTTTTGATTATGCAGTAGGTGTTGAAGATGTGACTGACCGTTGAAAATTGAGCTCCTTCAGCACGCGACTGCGACTACCGTCACCGATGATACGACCTTCCGATATCACGATAATCCGATCCACCAATTGCAACAGGTTTTGCCGGTGAGTGACAAGAATCAGCGTCTGGTCGTCTTCCAGGATACCCGGAAGACGCTGACAGAAAAGCGTTTCATTGTAATTATCATAGGCACTGGTGGGTTCATCAAGGATCAGTAAACGACCCCGACGCAACAGAGCACGAGCCAGGCAAAGTGCCTGTCGTTGACCACCGGAGAGATTCTCGCCCCGTTCTAAAACTTCGTGGGCATAGCCCCGGGAGCACTTCTGGACAAATCCATCCAGACAAGCCCCATAACAGGCTTCATCCAGCTTTTTAGTGGATGCTGAACTCTGTCCGAGCATCAGGTTACTTTTCAGTGTGCCAGCGAATACGGAGGGTTTTTGAGGTGCCACGGCGAAGTGGCTGCGGTAATGGTCCAGATTAAGGTGCTGCAGATTGCGACCATCGATCATTACATTGCCTTCAGTCGGTTCCACCAGCCCCTGAATCATGCGGATGAGTGTACTTTTCCCGGAGCCAGATGCACCCAGTATGGCTACCCGCTCTCCCGGCTCAATCTTCAGGCTGATGTTCTTCAGAATTTCAGGTTCCGTGGCTTTATATCGATAGGACACTTTATCGAATTCAATCACTCCTTTCAGGGTTGGAACATTGAGCTTATCGTTGCAGTCATCCTCTCCTGCCAGACCCAGCAGATCGTTAATCTCTTTCAATGCCTTGATGGAGAAGCTTAGGCGATTAACTGCCATGGCCAGACTCATCAGCGGAACAATGGCCCTGCTACCAAGAATAATGCAGGCAAACAGAGAGCCAGACGAAAGATTACCGCTGTGTATCTGGAAGACACCCAGGACAAGCATGCCGATGACCACAATCTGGCTGGCACTTGCCACCAGGGTGTTGAGCAGAATATTAGACTGTTTACTGGCCAGCGATGCCCAGGCAGAACGGGTGACCAAACTACGCCAGCGCGCCTGAGTCTTGCGTGTCGCACCCAGGGTTTTAATGGCTTCCAGCTCTGAACTCACTTCGTAGAGAAAGGCACTTTTGGCATTGTTGGCGCGGGTCAGCTGGCTGGCACGATGACGCGTGCCTCGATAGCTGAATATCGCAATCGGTATCAGGCAGGCCGCAATGCCAATAGGAATGAGTGCCATGACGCCACTGATCATTCCTATTATGAGGGTAAACAGAATAAAAAATGGTGCATCCAGAAATGATAACACCACCGTTCCGGACAGAAATTCTTTAACCCGGGCAAAATTTTCCACAGTATGGGTAATGCGGCCCGTAGAGTCAGGCAGTTCACTCTGCTTCAGCTGAACAAGGCGGCCCATGATGAACTGTTCACTGCGCTTTTCAATAACCCGGCAGGCCTCATCGACAAAATAAGTGCGGAGCCAGCGCAAGACAAAATCAAAGGTCACTACCAACAGCATGCCAATCCCCAGAACAAGCAGCGTATCAGTAGCAAAGGTTGGGATGAGTTTGTCGAACACCATGTTGGTGAATAACGGTAGCGACAGAGTCAGTAGATTGACCATCAGGGTCGCCAGCAATACCTGAACGTAGTGAGGTCGGAGTTCGTTCATCTGTGCGCGAAACCAGGCAGGCATCAATAGCTTGCTGGCAGTGGCTTTGTCCTGTTGTTCACTGAAACAGAAAAGCGTGCCGGTATAAACCGATGCTAATCGTGACAAAGACAACCATAATCCCAGAGGATGTTTTCGTGATGCTACAAAATACTCACCGTTACGAATTTCGGTGATGGTCATGAATTTTTTTTTCTTTAACTGAATGATGCAGGGTAAGTCGTTTTCCGTAATATCATTAAGTCCGCTGCATTTTTTTATCATGTCCAGGCCACCGTAGGCAGCGGCCTGTTTAAGGCGCCGATGATCAAACTCCTGACCATCTTGCGTGAGTGTCTCTAAATCTTCTCTGACAACATCGGCCCCCATATGATGGCAAATGGTGAGGAAACAATCTTTGAGGTTGAATTTAAGCATAAAAGGCGCTCTTTTAGTTATCCTGGCGCCCTCTGAACCTACTGGCCTGAATCCATCAGAGGAAGTTGACGGTTATGGTATTAGTACCGTCGCTGTATATGTGCTGATTGGCATTACTGGTATCAACACTGGTCTCATCATTCACAGTAATACCATCAGTGTTACTGCCATCAACATCAATGGTCAGACTGTTACTTCCGGTAAGAGCACTGACATCATTCATGGAGATAGTGATGGTATCGGCACTTCCATCGCTGAAATCAATCTTTTCAACATTATCAATAAGGCTGGTGAAATTACCCAGATCCCAGGTGCCACCGTTGTTCAGATTGAGGGTGTCGCTGTCAGCGCCACCATCTATACGGGTGGCATTGTTTTGCAGGGCTGCCAGATCAACATTGAGAGTGTCGTCACCGGCTCCGCCAATCAGTTGATCTGCAGCAAAACCCGTTAAGGTGTCGTTACCGGCATTACCCTCCAGTACGTTAGCTACCGTGCTGGAAGCGGTGAGATCGTCCCCTGAGGCCGTATTGTTGGAGCCCAGAACTTTCTCAATACTGGTCAGGGTGTCAGTAGCGCCGCTACCGTCAGTGGCTGCACCAGTGTCCAGATTAACCGTGACGCCGCTGGTTTCACTGCTGTAATCAACGGTGTCTTCACCCGCCCCTCCGTCCAGCGTATCGGCCCCGGCACCGCCACGAAGCGTATCATTACCACCCATGCCACTCAGACTATTGTTGTTGCTGTCCCCCGTCAGGGTATCGGCGTTATTGGTTCCCACCAGGTTTTCAATATTTCTGAGAGTGTCCGAGTCAACGCCGTGAGCTACTGTGCCATTAGCGGAGCCATTCAGGGTGGCGGTAATGCCGTTAGCTGAGCTGTTGAAATGAGAAGAGTTGTAATCCACTGTATCAATGCCGTCGCCACCATCAAGAGTATCGTTGCCATCAGTGGCATAAATCGTGTCTGTGCCCTTACCGGCTTCTATGGCATTGACGACCGTACTCCCGGTAAGGAAATCCCCGTGATCACTGCCTGTGATATTCTCAATATCGGTCAGACTGTCGTTACTGGCGCCACCATCGGTGGCCGTACCGGTGTCCAGATTAACCGTGACGCCGCTGGTTTCATTGCTGTAATCAACGGTGTCTTCATCAGCCCCCCGTCCAGCGTATCGGTTCCGGCACCACCCTCCAGAGTATCGTTGCCGGAACCGGCGATAAGAGTATCGTTTCCGTTTCCGCCCCGGAGTGTGTCATTACCGCTACCACTGTTGAGAATATTGTTGGCATTGTCACCAATCAGGGTATCGTTGCCATGGTCGCTGATGACATTCTCAAAACCCTTCACCCTGTCGGTACCGGTAAAGAGCCCATTGCCAAAACTTTTGTTGACGGTGATGTAACCATCAGCATCGGCTGCGGCAGAGAGGTCGACGGTAATATCGTCCGGTGTGTCTAAAGGCCCGCTGACATTACCCACCATATCCAGCGTATCGCCTGCCGCAGTGTTGGCACCACCATCCAATGTATCGTTTCCGAAGCCACCGTGGATGCTGTCATCGCCAGCGCCACCCGTGATGGTGTCATCGTCCTGATTACCGTTAATGTCGTCGTTGCCATCTCCACCGTTGATGGTGTCAGCACCGGAACCCCCCCAAATAGTGTCGCCTCCGGCACCCCCGTTGATGGTGTTGGCTGACGCGTTACCGTATAACTGGTCGCCTGATAAATGGTCAGAACCGATAATATTTTCGATATCTGTCAGCGTATCGTTTCCGCCGCCACCATCAATGGCGTAGTCTCCTGACAAATCAACAATAACCGTCCCTGAATCTTGACTGTAATCAACGGTGTCTTCACCCGCCCCGCCATCCAGTGTGTCGGCACCGGCACCACCACGAAGCGTATCATTACCGGCTCCACCTTTGAGGTCATTGATGGCACTGTTACCGATGAGCGTATCATCGCCGCTGCCGCCAATAATATTTTCGATCTCGCGAAGGGTGTCCGTGCCTGCAGACGTGGTGGCTGTACCATCGTTGCCGGTTTCGGCCAGAGTCACGTTGACAGTGGCAGTGTACGCAGAGTAATCCACGGTATCGATATCTGTACCGCCATCCAGAATATCGTTGCCACCGCTGCCGTGGAATGTATCGTTGCCACCCATGCCACTGAGACTATTGATGTTGCTGTCACCGGTCATGGTATCGATAAAAGCACTACCGACGACATTTTCCACATTACGGACAGTATCGGTATTACCACCCTTGGCTACCGAGCCATCAGACGCACCAGCCAGAGTGACGGTCACGCCACTGCTGTTGGTACTGTAGTTGAGAGTATCAGTGCCGCTGCCACCATCCAGGATATCGGAACCATTGCTTGAGTGGATTGTGTCGTTCTGATCACCGGCACTGATGTTATTGTCCTCATTATCACCCGTGATGGTGTCCATGCCGTCTGTGGCAATAATGTTTTCGATATTGCGAAGTGTGTCTGTAGACGTGCCGTCATTGACGGTACCGTTACCGCTGCCATTGAGCACAACGGTGATACCGGAATTAGTGTGGTTACTGTAATCCGCCGTATCAGAACCTGTGCCGCCATCCAGGGTGTCTGTCCCTGTACCACTTTCCAGAGTATCGTCGCCAGCCATACCATTGAGGGTGTTATTGCCAGTGTCTCCGATCAGGGTATCGTTGTTGCTGGAGCCAGTGACATTTTCAATATTTTTGAGTGTGTCGGTATCACTGCCATGAACCGCACTGCCGTCAGAAGAGTCCCTCAGGGTAACGGTCAAACCATTGCCAGAGCTGTTGAAATGGGACGTGTTGTAATCCACCGTGTCGCTGCTGCTGCCGCCATCAAGAGTGTCGTCGCCATCAGAGCCATAAATAGTGTCTGCGCCGGCACCGGCATTGATCGAATTGCTGACACTGCTGCCGGTTAGAGCGTCGTTATGATTACTGCCAATAATATTTTCAATATTCCTCAGGGTATCAGTGCCCTGATCGACGCTGCTGCCTGTCTCGCTTGTCAGGTTGACGGTCACGCCATTGGTAGCGCCACTGTAATCCACCGTATCACCCAGACTGCTGTGAGCCCCTCCCTCCAGCACGTCATTACCGGCACCACCGATCAGCGTGTCGTCGCCCGAGCTGCCATCGAGGGTATTATCACCACTGTCACCTGTCAGCGTATCGTCGGAGAAACTGCCGGTAATATTTTCGATCTCGTAGAGGTTATCGGTGCCATTGCCGGTGGCTACGCCGGTGGTCAGGTTGACATTCACCGCGCCACCGTCAGCGTAACTGACGGTATCATTACCGGTGCCACCGTATATTTCATCGTCACCGGCGTTGCCTTGCAGTGTGTCCGCACCACTGTCACCGTAGAGAGTATCGTTGCCAAAACCGCCTTTCAGCAGGTCATCGTCTCCCCCTCCACGCAGGATATTGGCCAGGGAACTGCCGGTAATATCATCGGCCTGACCGCCCCCGGTAACGTCTTCAATTCCGGTGATGCTACTGTCGGATGAACCGTAACCATCCTGAGTGGCTTTTCCGTCACCAAGGTTAAGGTCAATGGCGTGGGTCGCTGTACTCAGGTCAAGCAGGTCATTATTACCACTGCCGCCATCAATAGTGTCGTCGCCCTGACCACCATTCAGGGTGTCATTGTCATCACCACCTTGAAGCGTGTCGTCACCGGCACCGCCGTCAATCCGGTCCTGACCGGCATTACCTTGCAATGTATTGTCGTCACCGTTACCGGTGAAAATGTCGTCACCACTGCCCCCGACCACACTTTCAATACCGGACAGGGTGTCAGTGACCCCGCCGACGCTTGCCGTTTGTGAAACATTGGACAGGTCAACGGTAACTGCCGAACTCTCACTGGCATAGTCAACGGTATCATTGTCACCGGCCTGTTCACCGCCATCCAGTGTGTCGGCACCGGCACCCCCCGTCAGATAATCATTGCCATCACCGCCTTCCAGATGGTCCGCACCATCACCACCGGACAAGGTGTCATCATTGTCATTACCCACCAGATGATTCGCGTTGGCATCCCCTGTCAGGTTGTCAGATTGGGCACTGCCACGGATATTTTCAATATTGCTGAGGGTGTCGTTGGAACCTTCACCATCCGCAGCATTCGTCCCCACCAGATCACTAAGGTCAGCGGTAACACTGCCAATAGCGCCGCTGTAATCCGCCCAGTCCCCGGTGCCTGCACCGCCGTCGAGATTGTCATTACCGGCACCGCCAACCAGCGTATCATTGCCGGAACCACCGTTCAGCGTGTCGCCTTCCGCGCCACCTCGCAGGGTATCGTCATCATCGCCGCCATTGAGGGTATCAATGCCATCCCCTCCCTCAAGCACGTCATCACCAGCATCACCGTTGAGCGTGTCGGCACCGGCATCGCCACGCAATGTATCGTTATGGTTACCGCCGTGGAGAGTGTCGTCATTGGCACCACCTTCCAGGGTATCGTCGTCATCTCCGCCCTCCAGGGTATCATTGCCATCACCGCCAAAGAGCTGGTCCTGACCGGCATCGCCACGCAACGTATCGTCGTCTGCCTCGCCATAGAGGGTGTCATTGTCCGATCCCCCTTCAAGGGTGTCTGTCCCGGCTCCACCATAGAGCGTGTCCTGACCGGCATCTCCATAAAGCAGGTCATTGTTGTCATGACCCTCCAGCCTGTCGTTGCCGCCACCGCCATGGAACTGATCGACGCCAGTGCTCCCGGTCAGCACATTGACATCAGCACTGCCCGTGACAACACCACCGTTAGCGCCCAGCGTGACATTCTCGATATTGGTAATACTGGAATCGCTGGTACCGTAACCATCGTTGCTTGCGCTACCTGCCTGAAGATCAATATTGACCGCTTGTGTGGCTCCGGTTAACAGCAGGGTGTCGGTTCCTGCCCCGCCGTCGATGGTGTCGTCACCGGCACCTCCATCAAGAGTGTCCTCACCGGTGCCCCCATCAAGAGTGTCGTCACCGGCGTCCCCATCAAGAGTGTCATCACCGTCTTCGCCCCAGAGCGTGTCATTCTCTGTGCCACCTGAAAGGCTATCCTGACCCGTGCCACCCTTGAGGAAATCCTCACCCTGACCCCCCGTCAGGATGTCATTGTCCGCATTACCCTCGATGTCATCATCACCACCACCGCCAGAGAGCGTGTCATCACCGCCGCCCCCTTCAAACCGGTGACTGTCGGTATTACCGGTCATGGTGTCGTTGTTGGCAGTACCGATAATAGTTTCAATATTAAGCAGCGTGTCCTGACCACTTTCACCGTCATTACTCACCTGATTACTAGCCAGATTCATATCAACAGTGATCGCCCCCTTGCCGCTGTAGTCGACCGTATCGGAATCACTGCCTCCATCCAGGGTATCGTTACCGGTGCCACCATAGAGAGTGTCATTCCCGGCATCGCCATTCAGAGTGTCATTGCCAGCATCGCCGTAGAGGCTGTCTGTACCGGCACCGCCATTAATGGTGTCAACACCACCATTACCTCTCAGGGTATTGGCATTGTTATCACCGGTCAGGGTATCGTCATGAGCCGTGCCGCTGATGTTCTC
>NZ_JAHHPS010000031.1:0-1215 GCF_024606275.1 Endozoicomonas sp. SESOKO4
GTGCTGATATATCTGGTCTCAAACTTCACCTGTATGTCCCCCGAAGAACGTTCAGCCGCCAGTGCCTGTCAGGTTGAAAGCAACAGCCGCAACGATCAGAAAGTTCCTGAAGCCAAGTCTGCTCATGATTTCCATGAAATGCTGAGTAAACCTCTGGGAGGACGGGTGGCGCATAAGGAAGTGTCCAGAGCACTCAGCGATCTCAACATGAGAGAAGATGAAAACCGCCCTCATGCTCTTCGTCGTCTGAGGGAGCGGATCGAGAAAAACCTTTCGGGTCTGATGGGGCCAAGCGTAGCCCACGATATTGTTGACACCTTCTTGCCCTGGGATGAAAACAAGGGCTACGTTGCCCGGGATATTCATTTCATGGAATCACGGCTTGAAGCCTATCACAGTCGATTGAGCGGTCTGGCCGGAGAACTGGATGACCTGAGGCGCTACCATCGGGACATTCTGAATAATCTTCCTATGGCCCTCTGCTCAGTGGATGCGGCTGGAGAAATCATGCTCTGGAACCAGGCCATGAGCCACATGACCGCTATCCCGGCCTCAGAGGTTCTGGGCAGCCCTCTGAACCGGATTCCAGAGCCCTGGAATGACATTCTCAGCAACTTTGCCCGGATAGACAGTCAGCACCTGCCTAAACATGGTGTAGAAATTAATGGGCAGTTGCGTTACTTCAATCTTCACAAGGCCAACCTTGAAGCACTGGTGTATGGTCCCAATGGCAACAAGGTGATGCTGCTGGAAGATCATACAGAGAACCAGATGCTTGAAGATCAGCTGTTTCACAGTGAACGACTGGCCTCCATAGGACAGCTGGCGGCCGGTGTCGCTCACGAGATTGGCAACCCGGTCACCGCTATTGATTGTCTGGCTCAGGAGCTGAAAGCCCTCTCAGAAGAAGGCGATACCCGGGAAGTAGCGGGCCAGGTACTCGAACAAACGCAGAGGATTTCCAGAATTGTTCAAATGCTCATGAACTACTCCCACAACGGTAAAAATCGATCATAAACGAGCACTCATGAACCCGTTGATCTTTTTACCAGTGTTCAGGAGTCTATCAGCCTGTTGCAACTTGGACGAAAGAGCAGCAATATCAGCTTTCTTAACTTGTGTGATCCGGAACACAGAGTGACGGGCAATCCACAGAAACTGCAACAGGTTTTCATTAACCTGCTGAATAATGCGGTAGATGCTTCCGATGAGAAC
>NZ_JAHHPS010000326.1:0-1176 GCF_024606275.1 Endozoicomonas sp. SESOKO4
GTTCGTCAGCTGGCAGAGAAAAGCCGGCAAGCACTGGTGGTGTATAAAAGCGCCGAAGGCTACCAGGGTAATCTGAATTATCTGCCTGAAACCGTCCCGCTGTCCCCGGCCATGGGCAGTTTCTGGATACTGGGAGATTCGGTGTTGGGAGACGGTCGCTTTCAGAGGGTGAGGGGGAGTCGTATCAACAGTCGCTGGGGGCCTCTGGTACTGGCCTACAACTCTTCAGACTTTAACCTGTTTGCCTCTCGTTTCACGCTGGCCTTTTATATTGCAATGGTACTGGTTTTGCTGGTGGGGCTATTGACCGGATTTCTATTTTCAAAAAAAGTACTGGCACGGCTTCGTGGAATCAATCAGGTGACTGCAACAGTCAGTGAAGGTCAGTTAGCAGCCAGGGTTCCAGTCACTGAAAAAGGTGATGAGTTTGATGAGCTGGCGGGCCATATCAATCAAATGCTTGAGCAGATTGAAGACTCAGTAGAAGCTATAGCAACGGTAACCAGCAGTATTGCTCATGATCTCAGAACACCGCTATCCCGACTGAGGATCAAGTTGGATGGATACCATTTAAATGGCGGTGCTGGTGTTGAGGATATTCTTGAGGCCCAGGCTGAGCTTGATACCATTCTGCATACCTTCAATGCCATGCTTGAGCTCAGCAAACTGGAATATAGGCATGGACATCTTGAATTTGTCCCTTGTGACCTGACCGAAATAGGCGCGGAGGTTGTTGAGCTGGCTGAGCCTCTGGCAGAAGCCAGTGAGCAGTCTTTAATGCTTGAAGTGCAGCAGAATCTGGTTGTTCAGGGGAATCACCAGTTGCTATTCAGAATTCTTTTTAATCTGGTTGAGAATGCCATCAAGTACTCCCATGAAGGGAGTGAGATCAAAATTCGTGTTGATCAGAATTCGGTATCAGTGATTGACCAGGGGGCAGGTATTCCGGAATCAGAATATGAAAAGGTATTCCAGAGGCTTTATCGGCTTGATCAGAGTCGGACAACACCCGGTCACGGATTGGGTTTGTCGCTGGTTAAAGTGGTCGCTGAAAGGCATAACGCCAGCATCAGTTTTGGGAAAGATGAACAATCCTTTGCCGTTAGACTGACATTTCAGAAATAAGAGTAAAGCCTGCCATCTGACAGGCTACAGCTTGACAGAGCTTCTATAACC
>NZ_JAHHPS010000327.1:0-29138 GCF_024606275.1 Endozoicomonas sp. SESOKO4
CCTCAATTTCTTGCAATCCTCGCTACGGACGCTTAAGTCCGACAGGCTGCTAGTACGTCTTCTTTAGTAGAATAAGTTTTTGCAGGGAGTGCAATGGGGGCCGGGCCATAGGTAACAGACTGACTGTTAGCTGCCCTGATAAGAGAAAAATTACCATAACTGAAACAGCTTTAGGCTAAAAAAAACTGCCATCATGAACAATAATAAACAGCCGTTACGCCTGTTGACACTCGAGACCTCCAGAAACGAGGCAGAGCGTTGGGTTAAACTTTTCCGCAACTCCGGCCTTCCTGCCCGGGTGCAACAGTTAGACACTCTTGATGATCTTGAGGAGGCACTGAGCACTGGCCAGTGGGATTTATTGCTCACTGTTGAAGAAACGCCCTTGCTGAATGCCGGGCAGGTTTTGTCGAGCATTCAGAGATTAAAACTCGATATTCCAGTCATTGTTTCTATTCATGATAATAAACCCGATATCATCAGGCATTGGCTGGAGAAAGGGGCGGGTGATGCAATCCATCACTCTCACGAAGAACATATATTGCATGCCCTGCTCAGAGAAAAGGCGAGTCAGGAACACCGACAACAACTGCAAAAACTGCAAAAAGAGCTGAACGACCTTAAGCAGCGCTGCCAGCTACTGATGGACAATACTTCTCAGGCCATTGCCTATGTTCACGAAGGCATGCATATCGATACCAACCCTTCTTACAACAAACTATTTGGTTATGAAGACCCCGACGATCTGGCAGGCACGCCTCTGATTGATATGATCGCTTTCCGGGATCAGCCACTGTTTAAAAATCTGATCAAGCATTTCAAACCGGGAGATGAACAACCCACTGTCGAATGCCAGCTAGTGAATGTAGAAGGTCAAACGTTTCCAGCAACAGTCCTGCTATCCGATGCTGTGTTTGATGACGAGCCGTGCATCCAGGTCATAGTAAAAGGCAATGCTCCCACATCAACGGCAACGACGGTGGTTGATCGGGAAGAAAATTCTATTCTGGTTCCCCGGGAACGTTTTACCCCACTGCTCTCTGGTCACCGGGAACCGGAAACTCTGGCTTATCTGAGGCTCGATAACTATGACTCTATTCGAGAAAATACAGGCGTCGACGGAAGTATAGCGATTCAGGAAACAATGAGTCGTTTGTTGTATGAGCATTTACCCGACAGTACTGCCACTCACTATGGTGACGAGGTCTACCTGATCGATGTCCACGAAAAGAATGTTGCCGCTCTGGAGCTATTAAGGGCGGCTCTGGAAAATGAACTGATCCCTACAGGACAACAAACGCTCTTCACAACAGCCAGTATTGGCCTGGCTGAGATTGGTCAGGCTTGTGATGGACAAACCATGCTGGAGCGCGCCCGTTTAGCCTGTCATCTGACTGCCAGCAACGGAGGCAATAAGCTCGAGCTCTTCTCCCAGAGCGCGATTGATAACCAGAAAGCCTGCAATGGTGACACCGTTGCCATGATTCGTCAGGCTCTTGAAAACGACAGCTTTCGTTTGTTATTCCAGCCTGTGATCAGCGTAACCGGAGATGGCCCGAGTTATTATGAAGTTCTGCTGCGTCTTCTGGACCAAAAAGGCAAGGAAGTCCCTGCCGGTGAGTTTATCACTGCCGCGCAGGACAGTGACCTGATGCCATTTATTGACCGATGGGTTATCCGCCAGTCCGTGAAACTGCTATCGAGAAAGCTTAGAAACGGTGAAGACACTCGCCTGATGATTCACATCAGTCAGGCCAGCCTGAACGACGAAGAGTTCACTGAGCGTTTATCTCGCTTACTGGAAGCTGCCGATGTTCCCGGCCAAATGATTGTCCTGCAGATGGCCGAAAGACTGGTTCACCAACATCTTAATCAGGTTAAGACTTTCGCAGAACGCCTGAAGCCTTCTGGTTGTCAGTTTGCCATAACTCAGTTCTCTGGCGAGTCACCTTCCATGAAAATCATGGAACACCTGGATCTGATGTTTGTGAAGCTGGACTGTCTGTTCACGGAGCAACTTGAGCGAAATGAAGACGCACATCTCAAGAGAACCGCTAAACATCTCAAGAGCCTCAACAAAGTCATCATCATACCCGGGGTGGAGAATGCCCAGGCACTCACCAGTATCTGGCAGCTGGGTGTTGATTATATCCAGGGTCATTATCTGCAACCCCCTCTTGAATCCATGACCTACGACTTCAGCAGCTAGCAGCCGTGAGCATCGGCAAATCCGGACAGTCGGTTCCTACTCACTCTGTTGACTCGAAGAATCTGAACCCACCGAACAGTGGTCAGGGTATTTCGAGTCATCCTGCAGGTTCCTGAGATACACTCACTGGGCGAATCGTTCAAAGCTTTATTATTTCACTGGCATCCGGAATATCAGCCGAATCATGAGTGACCATAATGACCGGTATTGATAGCTCCGAAACCCGCTGAAAGACAAACTCCCTGAACTGCTGACGCAAAGCTTGATCAAGCTTCGAAAACGGCTCATCCAGTAACAGAACTTTCGGCTGCGAAAGCAGGGTTCTCATCAAACTGATCCTGGCCCGTTGTCCTCCCGACAGAGTCAGTGGATTATTCTTGTCAAAACCGGGAAGCTGACATTCATTCAAGGCCTGTTCAATTTTCTGTTTTCGTTGGCTCCGGCTATAGGAGGAAGGTATTCCGAAAGCCAGATTCTCACCGACTGAAAGATGGGGAAACAACAGATGATCCTGGGGTTGCAGTGCTATTCCTCGCTGATGGGAGGGTGTATGGGTTATGTTTTTATTATCAAGAATGATGGTTCCTGAAGACTGAAAGTTTCGGGCCAGAGTTCCGCAGAGAACATCAAGAATAGAAGACTTACCACAACCGCTAGGACCCATAAAAACCAGAACCTGACCCTCGCTGACAGTGAAACTCAGATCAGAGACCAGTGATTTTCCTGCAACTGACAAGCTGAGCTTTTTGACTTCCAGCTTCATACCCATCTCCTGACTGGCCGCCGGTTTCTGATCCTCCGGGAACTGAGCAGTAGCATCAGTCCATACATCAACACAGGCAACAGTATTTGTACCAGTGCGTATACCGCCATAACTTTTCTATTACCACCGGAAGCCAATGCCACCGTTTCCGTTGTGACGGTTGATATTCTGCCTGCCCCGGCAAACAACGTTGGCAAATATTGGGCAATGCTGACGGCAAAACCCAGAGCAAAACTGGCCAACAAGGGTTTCAACAGAATTAAACATTTCACCTGCAAAAAGGCCCTGACCGAAGAACCAGACAACATGAGAGCCTGAGCAGTCTGTCGTTCATCATAATACCGCCAGGGGCCTGAAAGACTGAGATAGCAATAAGGCAAAACAAACAGCAGGTGCATAAAAACCACTGACCACCAGTGCCCCTCTGCACCGGAACGAATCAGCCAGATCTGGATACCAAACAAAAATGTCAGCTGTGGCAACAGTAATGGCAGATACATAGTCCGGCTTATCAGTCTGTGCATTTTTTTCAGGTAAGGGGACGCTATTTGGCTTCTCCTGCCCGCTTCCAGTATCAGGACCGAGATAAGCAAAGCCAGAAAAGCCGACACCACGCCAATCAGCAAAGCCATTTCCAACGGTTCCACAAGTCTTGGCCAAGCCCGTTCCCAATGGCGGAAGGACCAACTCTGTGGCAAAAGATGAGGGAATCGCCACCGCCAGACAAACGACCAGATTAACAACATGAACGCACTGGCGCCGAATACAACCAGCAGTGCCTTCCAGCCAAAAATAGACAGACAACGCCAAACACCTTCTCCAGAGCCTCTGCGACCGGAGGTCAGCCAGCCCCTTAGCAAAGTGGCTGCCAACCTTTCCAGCAATACAATAGAACCAATGGCAGCAAGCACCAAAATCATCAACAAAACACTGCCGACAGAGGCCAAAGCCTGAAATTCAAGGTCAGGATTCTGATACCAGTTCAGCACCTGCACGGCAAAAGTGGGCGGTGTTGCCGGGCCCAGTACAATGGCGATATCGACAACAGAGAGGGCAAACACCAGAACTGTCAGCATGGAAAGACGAACTCTCAAGTACAGCTGGGGCCAGATCAACTTTACCCAGACCGTCCAGGATTGATAGCCCAGTCCGGCCCCCGTTCTTAGTATTTCCCTGACCGGCAATTGCCTGATGGCCACCATCAGCATCAGAATCAGAAAAGGAGTTTCCTTCAGAACCAACAATGCGGTTAATGACAACGCCCAGGGGTCCTGCACCGTCTGCCAGTCCGGGGGGCCTTGCCAATCCATGAAAGCTGAGAGTCCCCTGGCCAAAATACCACTGGGCATAATCAAAAAGAACAGCCCTACAGAAAGTGCTACATGGGGTGTTGCCATGATGGGTGATAACCAGCGCTGTGCCTGATACCAGAACCGGCGATCCCAGGCAGCACTGACAAACGCCAGCGCCAGCAGCATGGAGACCAGTGTGCTTGACATACCCGAGAAAAAAGACCACCAGAGCATCTCTGTCAGGCCGGGCGTTTCCCACACTTGCAGCCAGGGAGCAAAAGACAGGGAAGTCATTCCCAGTATCGGTAAATAACCAAATGCGGGCAGAACCGCACTGACTGTGCCCAACAATACGACGGATAAGAATAAAACTGCGACCAGTGCCGCAGCAAGTTGCACAGCAAAACTCTTTCTGAACTTCAAACTGCCTTTCTCACTGACGGTAACGCTTCTGCCACTCTGCTTCCAGAGCGGTTGACCAGGAGCCGTGTGGCTCAGGCAATGTTATGCCCAGAGCTTCAGGGCTGAGGGTAGCGATACCCAGAGGTAACTCACTGAAGTGTCGTTTATCCAACTCAGCCAGTTTTCCCATGCTCAAGACGGTAGGATCACCCCAGACATCCGGGTCCGCTTTGTGTAACTGGGCTTCAGGGGACACCAGGAAGTTAATCACGACCTGCGCAGCTGCTTTTGCACGGGCATTATAGGGAATAGCCAGAAAGTGAGTGTTTCCGACCGTTCCGTCAGAATGAACATAGGTTCTGACGCTTTCGGCAAGTTCGCCATTGGCAATCGCAGAGCTGGCATAAGATGGATTAAACGACATTGACAATAGAATTTCACCATCATCCAGCAGAGGTGTCAGCGCCAGATTGTTCTGCACAAAGGTTTCGCCCTCACGCCACAATAACGGGTGCAGTTCATCAAGATAACGCCACAAGGGTGCCGTTATCTTGTCAAAGCTGTCTGGGCCAACAGGCTGGAACAAAGCCGGATTCTGCTGGGCCAGCTCAAGCAACAACTGCTTAAGAAACGTGGTTCCTACAAAATCAGGTGGCATTGGATAGGTGACCCGGCCAGGATGCTTTCTGGCAAATTTCAATAAATCTGCCGCGCTTTTCGGAGGTGCCTGCACACTCTCCTGATCATAAATAAAAACCAGCTGCGCCATGCCCCAGGGTGCTTCCAGACCTTCAACGGGCTCACCAAAATCCAGAATCGTTGTGGGTTTTTCCCGGGTATCAATCCAGCGGTAATTGGGTAGTTGTTCAGAAAATGGCCCAAAAAGCAGGCCATGATTTTTCATTGAACGGAAGTTCTCGCCATTAATCCAGATCATGTCGACCGTGCCGTCTGAATCGCGACCGGCCTGCTTCTCTGCCAATATACGACTGACAACGTCTGCCGTATTGCTGACTTTGACCTGTTTCAATTCAATATCATAACGCTGTCGTACTTGTTTGGCTGTCCAGCGAATATAGTCATTGACCTGCTGATCTCCGCCCCAGGCATTAAAGTAAACACTCTGCCCTCTGGCCTCTTTGAGAATCTTCCGCCATTTTTCGCCCGCTGAGAGTACAGAGGAAGATTCAGAAAGAGACGCCCCATAGCTGCTTAAAGACCAAAGAGATGCCAAAAAAGCCACAGCCTGTAAGACACGTAAAAAGCTTGTTGTAATCATTGAACGCTGGAACCATCCTTAGCTTTTATCCTGATTCAGTATTTGCAGGTCTTTGTCACTGAAGCCTGACAGGTAGAGTATGCTATCAAGACCCAATGTTGAGATAGACTGTCTGGCGCTTTGCCTGACCAGAGGCTTGGCCCGGAACGCAATGCCCAATCCGGCGATACTCAGCATGGGTAAATCGTTAGCTCCATCGCCTACGGCAATGGTTTGCTGCAAAGAAACTCCTTCACTGAGAGCAATCTGTTTGAGCAGCTCTGCCTTGCGCTCGCCGTTGACGATCTCACCTTTGACTTCACCGGTGACTTTGCCATCGACGATGTCCAGCTCATTAGCAAAAATATGGTCGACCCCCAATCGCTCCTGAAGAAAACGGGCAAAGTAAGTAAAACCCCCTGACAGGATCGCTGTTTTATAACCCAGTGCATTCAGGCATTTAAAGAGCTTTTCAGCGCCCTCCATTATCGGCAGCTTTTCGGCTATGCTCGCCAGAACCGACTCATCCAGACCTTTCAGCATGGCCAGCCTTTCGCGGAAACTCTCGTTAAAATCCAGTTCGCCCTGCATGGCCCTTTCAGTGATTGCTGCCACTTTGTCACCCACGCCCGCTGCTTCAGCCAGCAAATCAATAACCTCGGCTTCAATCAGGGTAGAGTCCATATCAAACACCGCCAGCCTGCGATTCTGGCGATAGATGTTGTCTTCCTGAAAGGTCACATCCATGTCCAGCTCTGAGGACAGGCGCAAAAAGTCCGTTCTTAATGCGTCCGGTTCAGGAGAAAGTCCTCTGACCCCGAACTCCAGACAACGGCCAGACAGTCGGGTAATCCGATCTATATGCAGAGCATGTTCTGTTGTGATATGGCTAGCACGGGCGATGTGCTCTGCTGTGATGTTTTTGGAAAGCAGGGTCAGGATGTAACGATTATTGCTCTGTTCGGATGCCCTCTGTTGAAAGCCTTCATCAGAAAGGGTCTGATAATTGCCGTGAAGCTCAAGTTGATCAAAGTGAAAAAGCAGATCTTCCACCACAGGAGAGACTTTCAGACCATCTGGCAATCGAACGATGATCGTCCATGAAAGAGTTCCACGAGTCAGGGTGTCATGGATAACCGACTGCCCGATATCGAGAATTTCCAGCCCCCTGTTCTGATGAGCACAGGCAGCCATGATGGACGTTATGGAGGCCGTCAGACCGGGTTTGTCTCGCCCTGTCACATTAATCAGCAGAATCTCTCTCACAGTTCACCTGGCTTCTTATCGTTTTGCAAATGGCTATACCCCCAAGCGATTTCAAACATTTCCTATCGCTCATGGCAGTTAGCCGACGCTATTGTAACGCATAGAGTTCGATAGCGTCAGGCAGAGAGAGAATTCTGAGACTCCTTGTCCTTCACTCTGGTTTGTGCTTTGTGGTTTGTGATTTGCCTGAAAGCGGGAAAAAAGCTCCTTTCTCAACAAAATGCCGCTCTATTGGAACTCGTTTGTTCTCTTCATAAAGTCAAACTTTCCAGTGCTGAAAAAAAACTGAAAATTGAAAAACAAGCTACACTGTCGCTTTGATATAAGAATCCTTCAGGGTAATGGGTATAAACCAGCTCTGCACTAATATCCTCGCTCAGTATACGACAACCAAGGGTAGTGTCACGCTCCTTGCCGAAATGATCAAAAGCTGGACCCGTTCAAGCATCAGGTATTTCCAATTTATTTTATGCCAAGTGGGGTTTTTCAATGCTAAAAAGCTTGTGGCAAACATTGATATTTTTAACTTTGGTTGTAACAGGAACGGTTAAAGGGGCCTCTTACCCAACTCCTTCGCCTGAGCCACTCACTATAGTACTGGGCAATGGTTCCATTATTGTTCAGGAGGATATGATTTTATCCATCCATGGTTTTACTCCATTTTTTGATTCCCAAAAAGGCTCAGTACTGCTGATTTCAGACATTAACGAGAAAAGTATCATCAGACTTCGGGCAGATGCCCACCAGTCTCTGGCTGTGACTGATCTGTCAGGTCATCAGATACACATTGATTTACAGGATCTGCTAAAAAATAAAAAGGCTGTTTTTGCGCCTGTTGATGGTTCAATTCATACTGAAAAAACAGGGCGGTTTTTTTCGGGTATTACTATAACGGCAAAAGAATTGTCGTCTGCTTTAAATGGCTTGCCGACAAGCTTACTTTTACAAAACAACGATTATCAAAAGGGCAGTCAGCAAGAACGATATTCAGGCGGCCTAACTCCAGGTCAGGCTATTTTTTCTCTTTCTGGGCTTAGTGGTCATAGCAAGTCACTCCTACCAGCAAGTCATGGACTGCTGGGAATAAACGACAAAAAATCACTACTCTCTGAATTTCTCGATTATCCGGTAGCGCCAACTTTTGTAGAAGTGACGGCCTATATGAATTATGAAAACTACACAGATGCTGAAGAAAACGTCAATGACACTATGATTCTGCTTAGATTTCTGGTGGAGAATTCAGAAACAGTAGGAGTGCTTTATTCTTTGTTAATGTCAGCTTTTTCTACAGCTTTTCTCTGCGGACCTAGCGGAGATGAATTTTCGAAAAGATTCTGGATGAAAGATCAATACCAACCGCTAAAGCTGGAAAAACTTTATCATTTTTTGGTATCCAGAAAGCAAAGCGAAATAGATAATGCGTCCCAAACCGTTGAAGGTTCGACTGGGGGAGCTTCGGCAGCATTGCCGGAGTCTGAAAACGCAGTGACAGCAGTGGGTTATGCGATTGCCAGACACATTAGAAGAGTGTTTTCAAGAAGTACAGACGAAAAGATCAAATCTATTCTGGAACACTTCCTTGGACCAGAGCTTCCTCTTCAATATGATGAAGAGCAACTAGACAAACTGGTGAGAGTTGCAAGGCTTCTTAAGCAACATGCCGAGGAAAGAGCAGGTGGAGAACAGTCAGATGAAGATGAAACCTCGAGCAGTGATTCTGAAGATGACATATTAAGCAATCTTAAAGACAAACTGAATTTCTGATCTCAAATAATGCCGCTGATGCGGGCAATTCAGGGTAAGTCTCTCAACAACCCTGATACGAGCAACCCGGAGCACCGCATCAACAAACAAATTGCAGCTCACTATAATCTGCCTTTTCGTCAGGTTATTCGCGGGCAGACGAGCCTTTAAGATCATTAGGTGAAGATTTGGTCTGTAATGCCTCAAATTCACTTTTTACAGCTTGATAACCGGGGGCATCAGGGGCAAAATAGAGTTCATCAAATAAGCTTGTGGTTTTAACAGCTAGAGACCAATTCAAACCATCTTCAATTACATTAAAAGCACTGGTCAAAGAAAAAATCTCCTCACCCCGATAACTAACATGATAATCAGAAGTAAATGATCCCTTCTTGACTTCAGAAAAGTGTCTACCATCATTCAGATTTTCATCTGTTGAAATATTCAGAGGCTCAAGATATTTAAGTAATTGGGTGACTTTCTCAAATACTTGGATATCCTGATCAGGAGCTGCCTCTCTACCATACATATTTTTGTAAATCAGAGTTTGCTGTTTCAGCTGTTCTAAGTAATTAATGATAGTTGTCACATTCTCCTGAGCTTTTTTGTTTGCTGCGTCTATTTCAGTGCTCGCCTGGTTAGACACTACTCTCTGTTCAAGTGACGTGCTGCTGCTGGCAACGGCTCCCAAGTTCTGACTTGAGTGATCGGGATCGCTGCTCAATGAAGCATCAACATTGTCAGCTGCCGTTGTAGTTCTGCCGAAGCTGACACCCTTTGGTGTTTCCTCCTCAGGCTTTGGTGAAAAAAAACCAGCAGTGCTGGAGTTGTTATCTACGTTATTCATATTGACTACTCCTTTGTTAATTTTGTTCCCACTTAGAAAGAACATTCAAAATGGCTTCAAAACTCTGAGTCGGTTTTGAAACAAAAGTTCATAACATTGGAGTAAGTGCAATTAACAAAACTGCGAATAAGGCCTGATCTACCCGATGATTTTAGATTTACGGTCAAACAGGCCACTTTTCAGGCAGTTTCTTGTCATGTTGTAGTATTTTGACTCTCACGGCCCTCTTCTGGGAGAGGCTTCTCGCCGAAGCTGGTAAACTGAACCCTTTTTTACCGACAGAGCTACCGAGACCCACGCTCCGCCTATTGCTGATTGCAGTAGCCAAATCTCCGGGCGGTAGCGTACTGTCAAAAGAACCTTGTTTTCAGGAGTGCCATCAATGACCAGTGCCCAACAGCGCGCCGAACTACAGCGCCAGATCTGGCAGATCGCCAACGATGTGCGTGGTTCAGTAGACGGCTGGGACTTCAAACAATACGTGCTGGGCACTCTTTTCTACCGCTTTATCAGTGAGAACTTCACCAACTACATCACGGGCGGTGATGACAGCGTCAATTATGCGACAATGGATGATGGCGATGAAAACATTGTCGCAACCAGAGAAGATGCCATCAAAACCAAAGGCTATTTTATCTACCCCAGTGAACTGTTTGTGAACGTAGCGGCCAATGCCAGCAAAAACCATAACCTGAATACCGAGCTGGCTGACATATTCAAGTCGATTGAATGTTCAGCCAACGGTTATCCGTCAGAAGCCGATATCAAAGGCCTGTTTGCCGATTTCGACACCACCAGCAACCGTCTGGGTAACACGGTAAAAGATAACAATGTGCTGACAGATCAGCATATCCAGCAGATTATGGCAATCTTCCACAGCAAGGACGATGTGGAGCATGTCGCAAAGTCGGTCAGCCTTGAGACGATCACTGACAATGACTACAACCTGTCGGTCAGCAGTTATGTGGAAGCCAGGGATACCCGGGAGAAGGTTGATATTACTCAGCTGAATGCTGAGCTGAAAACTACGGTTGGCAGGATAGATCAGCTACGCTCGGAGATTGATGCCATTGTGGCTGAGATAGAAGGTTGAGGCATGAACATTTGAAAATATCTTTCAAATGGTGAATAACTGCCGTAGACGACAAAGAGAGGATGCGATTCACCATGTATTATCTCATTGAACACAATCGCACCACCAAGGCTACTCAATGCGATGAATACAGTGATTACTCTGCGGCGCAGGCAGTCTGCCTGCAAAAAGAGCTGCATTACTTTCTGAACAATAAAAATGAAATAGAAGTGGTTATTTTTGAAGCCAACACCATTGATGACTTAAAGCGTACCCACAGTCGCTATTTTGTTAACGATGCACAGAAAGCTAATACAACAGACGCTTTATCGGCGATTGGTCTGCTGGGTCTTGCTATTTCTTTGTTGAATAAAAAGTGAGCAGGGCGAGCATGATTTTCGACAAGCACAATTCATTAGGGATGAGAGATTTTATGGATCAACTGCCGGTTGAGCTTGAGGCGCTTTATGTAGTTATTCGAGATTTTCGAATAACTGCCAATGCCAGAAAAAGAGTACCTCTCTGCCATGCAACGCAGTGTCGTCAAAGATATCGAGTCAAACACCTGCTCAGGCAAGCCTTAACCGATCGGATAGACGACCGTGACCTGTATATGAAAGGCATTGATGTTAGTTATTTTTATGAAGGTTATAGTGAGTTCAGGACTGGGGACTTGTAGTGGTGGGTGATATGGATTTTATGGAAAGGCTGTTGGATGGGGCTGAGGTTGAGTGGGTGCCTTTAGGCAATGAAAAGTTTTTTGAGATTGCCAACAAAGGGAGAAAACCAGTAAAAGCGTCCCTCCGTTCACCGGGAAAAACACCATATTATGGAGCCAACAACATACAAGACTACGTTGAGGGGTATACTCATGATGGTGAATTCGTACTAATTGCAGAGGATGGCTCAGCAAGTCTCGAAAAATACTCTATACAATATGCAACTGGAAAATTCTGGGCTAACAATCATGTGCATGTTATACGTGGAAAGTCGAAACTTAACACAAGATTCATATTCCACTACCTTTGCATTGTTAATTTCATACCGTACTTATCTGGCGGTGACAGAGCAAAGTTAACAAAGGGGAAAATGCAACAAATTCCAATCCCCATCCCCTACCCACAAAAATCCCTAAAAATCCAATCCGAAATCGTCAGAATACTGGACAAATTCACCGAGCTGACCACCGAGTTGACCACCGAGCTTAATGCACGGAAAAAACAATACAACTACTATCGTGATCGGTTGTTGAGTTTTGATGGTGGGGAGGTGGAGTGGAAGACTCTGGGAGAGCTTGGTGAGTTTATTCGTGGAAAGCGATTTACCAAAGCAGATTATGTGGATAATGAAGGTGTTAACGTTATCCATTATGGCGAAATTTATACTCAGTACGGCGTTTCGGCAACTCATGCGGTTTCACAGGTTCGCCCTGAGCTGGCCCCATCACTGAGGTACGCAGAACCCAATGATGTTGTAATAACCGATGTCGGGGAGACCGTTGAAGATGTTGCTAAAGCGGTTGCCTGGATTGGAGATGATAAAGTCGCGATTCATGATCACTGTTATGCGTACAGACATTCACTGAACCCTAAGTACGTTTCCTATTGCATGCAAACAAGCTCATTCATTGCAGATAAGGCAAAGTATATCGTTCGTGCAAAAGTGAAAACGCTGTTAATTAAAGGATTCTCGAAAGTTCAAATACCCGTTCCCTATCCGAACGACCCAGAGAAATCCCTCGCAGAGCAGGAGCGAATTGTTGCCATACTGGACAAATTCGACGCCCTGACAAACTCCATCACCGAAGGCTTACCCAGAGAAATAGAGCTGCGCCAAAAGCAGTACGAATACTACCGTGACTTGCTGCTAAGCTTCCCAAAACCAGAAGAGAGGGCAGCCTGACATGAGCCATAAAAGCCTGAGCCTGCAAGACCAAACCACTGAGTTCCTGCTTTATACCGCTCCCGGTGGAGACGTAAAGGTGGAGGTCTTGCTAAACAATGAGACCCTCTGGCTGACTCAGCAGCGGATGGCCGAGTTATTTGGCGTACAGCGCCCAGCCATTACCAAACATCTGAAAAATATATTTGAAAACAATGAGTTGCAAGAAGATGTGGTATGTTCCATTTTGGAACACACCACTGAGCACGGAGCCGTAGCAGGCAAAACCCAAACCGGGAAAATAAAGTACTACAACCTGGATGCCGTCATCTCCGTCGGCTACCGGGTCAACTCAACCCAGGCCACACAGTTCCGCATTTGGGCAACGGCCTTAATCAAGGAATACATCATCAAGGGCTTTGCCATGGATGATGAGCGCTTAAAAAATGGCCAGTACTTTGGTAAAGATTATTTTAAAGAGCTACTGGAGCGGGTGCGTTCCATCCGTGCCAGCGAGCGGCGTATTTACCAGCAGATTACCGATATTTTTGCTGAGTGCAGTGTCGACTATAATCCCAAATCAGACACCACTCGTTTGTTTTATGCCCATGTGCAGGACAAATTTCATTTTGCCATTACCGGTCACACGGCAGCAGAAATCATCGCTCTGAAAGCCGATGCCGACCAGCCTCTGATGGGCATGAATACCTACAAAAACGCCCCTGATGGTCGTGTACTGAAATCAGATTCCAAGGTGGCAAAGAACTATTTAGCCGAAAGTGAGATCAAACAGCTGGAGCGTACCGTATCCGCTTTTTTTGATTATATCGAAGGGATTATCGAACGACGCAACACCTTCACCATGGCAGGATTTGCAGACAGTGTGAATAAGTTTCTGGCCTTTAATGAGTATCAGGTTCTGGAAGGCCATGGCACCATCAGCCGCCAGCAGGCAGAGCAAAAAGCCTTTGCCGAATATGAGAAATTCAACAAAAAACAGCGGATAGAATCAGATTTTGACCGTCAAATTAAAAAACTGCTGACAAAGAAAGGTGGTGATCAATGACCGACTACAAAACCATCGCCGAATCAAAAAACTTCATCGTACTCGATCAATACACCCAGGACTGGCAGGTCAAGGACAGCTACCAGAGCGAAGCCGATCTTGAGCACGAACTGATCGAGGATTTGCAAAATCAGGGTTATGACAACGAGCTTAATCAACGTGCATGGTTTGATACAGTGTCACGGTTTTCTCTCAGGCCTGCTGCCAGGGACACAGGGCGCTACGATCGTTTTGCCAAATTCCTTGAAAGCCATGGCAGTCTGAAAAACATTCCACCCGCCAACGACTATATGCTAAGTCTTTGAGGCACTCGGCAGGCAAAGCGGCTTCGGGTGTTCTGGGACTTTTTGAGAACATACTGTTTTTTGTTAGTGGCACTTAACAAAGTGTCATGAACTTTCATTCTGAAACCGACTCAAATTAACGTCATGAAAGTTGAATGTCCTCGCTGATACAAGGGAATAGTCGCTGGAGAGAAATCAGATATGCATGATATTAAAACTAACGCCATGGAAGGCTCACAATCACCACCACCACCTAAGCGAGCTCGATTGGAAACACCCACGGGTACCAGTGCGGGTAGGCTCATCACTGTACCCGACGGGGAACAAAAGGAAAATACTACATTGCTGAATTTACCTTCAGTGACTTTTAGCCAAATTTTCCATTCTTTGAAACTTAAAGAGATTCGCAGTGTACAAAAGGTATGTACCCACCTTCGCGATGTTGTCAAAGAGAATAGAGCCTTGGCAAAAGCATGGTTTCGCCAGTTTCCTGCATCACACCAGGATCAACTGAAGATGGCCATGGCTACAAAAACGAATAAGCAAGTCTACGATTGGTTAAAGTCGTTTACGAATGATGAGACGTTAGCCAAGTCACTGTCAGATCGCCGACAGGGGGGGAATTATTTAACGGCTCTGTTGTATTTCACCAAGATTAACCTGATGTCTGGATGTAAAACATTTACTTTAGAGGACACCATCATTTGCGAGGAGCATGAAGTTGAATCAGCCCACCTCAGTGTCGATGGCCGCTATCTGGCTACCGCATGCAATGACGGAACAGTAAAAATCTATGACTACAGCACTGATGGATCACGGGTGAATACCACCATTACCCATGACAACATTGTCAGATCAGTCATCTTCAGCCCCAATGGTAAACACCTGGTGACCGCCAGTTGGGATAACACGGCGATGATATATAGCTTGGGGGACGATGGCGTATGGCAACACAAAGCAACACTTACCCATATTAACGTGGTCCTATCAGCCATTTTTAGCCCCAATAGCTGCCATGTGATAACCGCCAGCCTGGATAATACAGCGCAACTTCATAGCCTTAAGGCCGATGGATCATGGGAACCTGTCCACTTGATTCATCATAATGGTATAGTCCAAACAGCCATCTTCAGTGCCGATAGCTGCCGTGTGGTGACCGCCAGCCGGGATATGACGGCAAAAATCCACAAACGAAAGACCGATGTAGAATGGCAAGAAGAAGATAGTATTTCCCATAGTTTTGCTGTCATGTCTGCCAGCTTCGGCCCCGATTGCTGTCATGTGGTGACTGCCGGTCAGGATCGCATAGCGAAAGTCAGCATGAAGCAGGCCGATGGATCATGGGAACTACTGATTGCCTTTCACCACAAAGATCAGGTCAATTCGGCCAGTTTCAGTCCCAATGGTCGCTATTTCGTGACTGCCTGCGAAGACGGAAGCGTGACAATCTTCGGCCGACAAGCCTATGGTAAATGGGAGCAAGTAGCCATCTTTTACCATAAGGGTGCGGCCAGATCAGCTACCTTCAGCCCCGATGGTAGCCTTTTGGTGACTGCCAGTAATGACGGAACAGCGAAAATTATTGGCCAGGAGGACGATGGGACATGGTCAGAAAAAGGCAAGATTGTCCATAAAGACTCTGTCCTTACCGCCACCTTTAACGCCGATGGTAGCCGTATAGTGACCGCCAGTAGTGACAAAACGGTGAGAATCACTGAACTACGGAGAGGTAATTGATTGTTGTCTGTTGCAAAACCGCCAGACGGCAACAGTGAATCAGAGTTCATCGTGATCCGGTAGTTCCATTTTCGGTAGTGCCCTTATTTGATCCAGTGACTGCTTTGGCGCTTTAATCGTTCTGATTTTGACAAATGACTTACGTTTATGTAGCAGGCTTGAACACGCCCGAAAAAATGCTGGTGAACGTCCGTGAGCAGTTGCAGACACTGAATAACGTCAGGTTTCAGGATGGCGAGTGGCTCCGGTTTGTCGAACAGTATCTGGACAATCCCAGCGACACCATCATTGATAAAACCCGCAAGGTTCATGACGACCACATTTTTGATTTTGTGTTTGACGATGGCCATATCAAAAACATCTACCTGCTGGATAAACAGAATGTCGCCCGCAACAAAGTGCAGGTGATCAAACAGTTTCAACAAACCGGCACCCAGGCCAACCGCTATGATGTCACCCTTCTGGTGAATGGCTTACCGCTGGTTCAGATTGAGCTGAAAAAGCGCGGCATTGCCATTCGGGAAGCCTTTAACCAGGTGCATCGCTACAGCAAGGAGAGCTTTAATGCCGAGAACTCGCTCTATAAGTACCTGCAGCTGTTTGTGATTTCCAACGGTACCGACACCCGTTACTTCGCCAATACTACCCAGCGCAATAAAAACAGCTTCGATTTCACCATGAACTGGGCGAAATCCGATAACACCCTGATTAAAGACCTGAAGGATTTTACCGCCACCTTCTTTCAGAAAAACACATTGCTCAGGGTACTGCTGCACTATTGTGTTTTCGATGTCAGCAATACCTTGCTGGTCATGCGCCCCTACCAGATTGCCGCCACCGAGCGCATTTTGTGGAAAATCAGAAGTTCCTATCAGGGCAAAAACTGGAGTAACACCGAGAGTGGTGGCTATATCTGGCACACCACCGGTTCTGGCAAGACCTTAACCAGCTTTAAAGCCGCGCGTCTGGCCACTGGGCAGGATTTTATTGATAAGGTCTTTTTTGTGGTGGACCGTAAAGACCTCGATTACCAGACCATGAAAGAGTACCAGCGCTTCTCACCCGACAGCGTAAACGGCTCGGACAGCACAGCAGGTTTAAAACGCAACCTCGCTAAAGACGACAACAAAATTATTGTGACTACCATTCAGAAGCTGAACAACCTGATCAAAAGCGAGAGCCAACTGCCTGTCTATCAACAACAGGTCGTGTTTATTTTTGACGAAGCCCATCGCAGTCAGTTTGGTGAAGCGCAAAGGAACCTGAAGAAGAAGTTTAAAAAATACTATCAATTTGGTTTTACCGGCACGCCGATCTTCCCGCAAAATGCGCTGGGCGCAGACACGACAGCGAGCGTGTTTGGCCGGGAATTACACTCTTATGTCATCACCGATGCGATACGCGACGAAAAGGTGCTGAAGTTTAAAGTGGACTACAACGATGTACGACCACAGTTCAGAAACCTTGAAAAAGAAACGGATGAGCAGAAGCTCACCGCCGCTGAAAACAAGCAGGCCTTTTTGCATCCGGAACGTATTACTGAAATCTCCCGGTACATACTGAATAACTTCAGGCAAAAGACTCACCGACTGCAAGCCGGTGGTGCAGGCTTCAATGCCATGTTTGCCGTCAGCAGTGTGGATGCGGCCAAAGCTTACTACGAAAGCTTCAGAACCCTACAGAATAAAGACCATCAGGAACAACCGGGCAAAAAGCACCTTAAAGTGGCCACTATCTTCTCTTTTGCAGCCAATGAAGAACAGGATGCCGTCGGGGATATTGTTGATGAAAGCTTCGAAGTCTCCGCCATGGACAGCAGTGCCAAAGAGTTTCTGAGCGCCGCTATTGCTGACTATAACACCCACTTTAAAACCAATTTTGGTGTCGATAGCAGAGGCTTTCAAAACTATTACCGTGATCTTGCCCAACGGGTAAAAAAACAGGAAGTCGACCTGCTGATCGTTGTCGGTATGTTCCTGACGGGTTTTGATGCCCCCAGGTTAAACACCTTGTTTGTTGACAAAAACCTGCGTTATCACGGTTTGATGCAAGCCTATTCCCGTACCAACCGGATTTATGATGCCACCAAGACCTTTGGTAATATCGTCACCTTCCGTGATCTTGAGCAGCCAACGATCGACGCTATCACGCTGTTTGGTGATAAGAACACCAAAAACGTCGTGTTGGAGAAGAGCTACAAAGAGTACATGGAAGGCTTTACCGATCTCACCACAGGCGAAGCTCGCCGTGGCTATCTGGAGGTTGTCGCAGAACTGCAAAGACGCTTTCCAAAGCCTGATGAAATTATCAAAGAGCAGGATAAAAAAGACTTCGCAAAACTCTTTGGTGAATACCTGCGCGTTGAGAATGTGCTGCAAAACTACGACGAGTTTGCAGGTTTGAAAGCCTTACAAACTGTGGATATGGATAATCCTGAGACCGTCGAGGCGTTTAAAGCCAAATACTATCTGAACGACGATGACCTGGCAGCCATGCAGGCTATCGAGGTGCCTTTTGAGCGGTTAATCCAGGATTATCGCTCAACTTACAACGATACCCGTGACTGGCTACGTCGTGAGAAAGCCGCCAACCAAAAAGAAGAATCCAGCATCGACTGGGACGATGTTATCTTTGAAGTGGACCTTCTGAAATCTCAGGAAATCAACCTTGACTACATCCTGGAACTGATTTTTGAGCACAACAAAAAGAATAAAAACAAAGCCGACTTGATTGAAGAAGTCCGTCGTCTTATTCGTGCCAGTCTCGGGAACCGTGCCAAGGAGAGTCTGATTGTTGATTTTATCAACCAGACCGACCTGGATAACATCGGAGACAAAGCCAGCATCATTGATGCCTTCTTCAGGTTCGCGCAGGCTGAACAAAAACGCGAGGCCAAAGAGCTTATCCGCTCTGAAGAGTTAAACGACGATGCAGCCAGACGCTACATCAGTAGTTCATTGAAACGGGAATACGCCAGCGAGAACGGTACTGACCTGAATGCCACTCTTCCCAAAATGAGCCCACTGAACCCGCAATACAAAGCCAAAAAACAGTCAGTATTCCAGAAAATGGCTGATTTCGTGGAAAAATTTAAAGGCGTGGGCGGTCAGATTTAACCACACCGTCGTCTTTGCAAAAATCCCCCGACATAACACCCCAGGAGGTTCGGCCTTGTCATTGCCGAAAAAAATCATCACCCTGTTTGCCAGACAATCAGCAGCCCTGTCTCTTCGCCAGCAACTGTTACTGATGTTTGGTCTGCTGTTCACAGCCCTGACGCTGTCTACCGTCTTTCTGGTCAGCAGCGAACTGGAGTCCACCAGCCGTCATCAGGCTGACTCGATCGGAAACCTGCTGAGTGCCCAGACAGCCAGTGCCGCCACTGATATGCTGGTCACAGGAGACCGTCTCAGTCTCAACGTACTGCTGGGGCAGCTGGTGCAGAATCCCTATGTCGCCAAGGCCGCCATTTACAGCATTGATAATCGTGAAATAGCCTCTTCAGAAAGTGACCAGGTCGGCGAGAAAGGTGAAACCTATTCGTCACCCATACATTATCAGGACGTGATCGCAGGTTATGTCCGTCTGCAACTGGATAAAGGGTTACTGACCCAACACCCCGGTGATGCGCTGACACTGATCATTACTGTCAGTATCATTCTTCTGGTCAGTGGCTTGCTGTTGCTCTACTTTTTCGCCTCCGGCATCACTTTCCGGCTCAACCTGATTGAAAGACAGTTGCATTCTATTCTGCAATCCCCTACCAATCCCGTCTCCTGCAGAAACGAAATACTGCGACTCTCTGGCTTTGTGGAAAAGCAGCTCACTGAAAAACTGATGGATTCTGTTGAACCGGAACCCGTGGAAGAGGAAAAAGAGGAAGTCTCAGCCATTGTCAGTGTTCGTAACAAAAACATGCCCCGATTACGGCAACTGCTGGCTCCCCATGATCTGATGCACATTATTGAGACGCAAAACGAAGCTCTGAAACACGCCGCTCAACAGTATCAGGGAGAGTTAAGTTACACACCTGATGGCACCGGGTATATTCGTTTCTCCAGTCTTGAAAGTGCCTCCTTTGCTGTGGACGCCTTGAGTTGTGCCCTGTTGATTCAAAGCCTTAACAGAGTCGTTGGCGAGCAGAACATTGCTGCGCTGGAGATTGGGTTGGGAATCTGTGTCAGTGATGGCATCGCTGATTTCCCCGATACAGAACACCCCTCACAATCCGACAGTGCCGCCAGTAATGCCCTGATGCTGGCAAGCCTGCCGGGTTCGGAAGGTATTCACATGTTCCGTGACCAGCTCAACTGGCTACCTGCCGGAGAGCCCGAAATAAAAATCAGTGAACAGGGTGAGGATATTGTGGAGATCACCGGACTGCCTGCTGAACAGCAGGAAGTCATTCAGCAGGAAGCTTATGACATCAGCCGGGAGCTGGAGTTGTAAACCTGTCGTTCGTTTGGAGGGATTATGAAGCCCAATCTAACCCTAGTTAAAACAGCGATAGCTATCGCCATTAGCTTGAACTCATACGCCTACAGCAGCGGTAATTACTCAGACAACACGACGCAGACGACAACACTTACCCTGACTCCGACCACTGAAAACCAACAAATCCTGGATATAGTATTTCCAAAATACACGACGGTGTTTGGTATTAAAGTTCTGGGCACGGAAAAAGTGCCCGATGAGAAACTGCTTCATGCTGCGAGAATCATGGCTGAATATCTCGATAACAATGATGATGGTGTTGTCGATAATCAGCCAGTGCTTGATAGCTTAGTTGCACAAAAAGCCACTCTGACCATGATAGCTGACGATTCCGAGCTACAGCCCGTGCGGAATAAAGTCGGAAATAATAAGAAGCTGACCAATCTGCAAGACCTGAAAGCAAGCGAAACTCACCCAAATGGCGCAGCCAGAGGCGTATTTGATGGCGCTCTCGAAGAGGTTCTACATTTGATCACCCGTCTTGGCTACAGCAAAGTTTATCCTGCAGCGCTGGGTGAGCGACATGACTCATTGATTGCCGATGCTATGGACAAAGCTCGTGGTGGTCGGTTTGATAACATCCCGGACAGTTACCCTGCAAACGCCTGGTTCACTTATGAAGATGAAAGCTGTGACTACAGTTGTATGATCACTGAATATACTTATTTTGCACTGACTTCGATTCTTGGTGGTCAACAGTTTCCGGGCCGATTGCAACAAATCCAAAATGAATGGATTTTAAACACCCGATTGAGAGTAAAATCAGTTGACCGTGATGTTTACAATATCTTAACTAATCCGGTTTATTTACTGCCCAGTGTTTTGCCCGATGGTCAGTACCACTCGGCCACCTTCGAGATAAAAATGGGTGCCGATGAGTCAAGCACAACCGCCCATGATTCTACGACGAAGACAGAGCAACCTTTAATCGTGTTGCTCGTCGCACTGATGACTGTTTTTGGGAAAATAATGTTGTAAGCACTTCAGACTCTCATTTCAATACCATTCCTGGCCATGTAGGCTTTGGCTTCCGGGATAGAGTATTCACCAAAGTGAAAAATACTCGCCGCCAGCACTGCATCGGCCTTGCCTGCTTTTACAGCCTCAACCAGATGATCCAGGTTTCCCGCACCACCAGAGGCAATCACAGGTATTTCCAGGGCATCGGAAATGGCTCGGGTCACACCAATGTCGTAACCGTTTTTCACGCCATCCTGATCCATGCTGGTGAGCAGAATTTCCCCGGCTCCCAGCTGTTCCATTTTCTTCGCCCACTTAATGGCATCCAGTCCGGTTGGCTTTCGGCCTCCATGGGTAAAGATTTCCCAGCGATCAGGTTCGCCTGAAAGGCTGACCTTCTTGGCGTCGATGGCCACAACAATGCATTGGGAACCGAAACGGTCAGCAGCTTCCTGAACAAACTCAGGGTTAAAGACAGCCGCCGTATTAATACTAACTTTGTCGGCACCGGCATTAAGCATGGTACGAATATCTTCCACCTTGCGAATGCCGCCACCGACTGTGAGAGGGATAAACACTTCACTGGCCATGCGCTCAACCGTATGAACCATGGTGTCGCGGTCTTCGTGGCTGGCAGTGATATCCAGAAAGGTGATCTCGTCAGCACCTTCTTCGTTGTACCGACGAGCCACCTCAACAGGGTCACCGGCATCACGGATATCAAGAAACTGAACGCCTTTCACCACTCTGCCGTTATCAACATCAAGACAGGGAATAATTCTTTTCGCTAAGCCCATTGAACGGCCTCTCTATTTTCTGCATTGAACCGATTAAAGGCTGACCAGACGCAGGCATACCGGATATCTATACTCATCTCCGCTGCTGGCTTTCATGCTGGCCCGGATCACAAAAATCAGGGCAAAAACCACTGCAAACGGAATCAGGGGAAGAAAGAGCAGTCCGATCAGAACGGCATTCAGTAATCCCCAGATGGCAATCACCAGCATCACGGTAATCTGGAAATTCAAAGACTCTTTAGCATGATGGGCAATAAACGCAGACTGATCTTTTTTCTGATACCAGATCAGAAAAGGGATCAATATGTTCATGCCCGGCAGGACACAGCCAAATAAAGTCAGGATATGGGAGAAGACCGCCCAATTCTTTTCATTGGAATCGGGCTTCTTCATAAATGGTTGTAAAGCGTCTATGTCCATTTTTTTTGACTCGAACGTTTTTAAAGTGTCGAGCCCCTCTCTATGGATTCCAGTTCAAAAAGTTCTCAAGCAGTTTCAGGCCACTGTCAGCGCTTTTCTCAGGGTGAAACTGCACCGCAAAAATATTGTCCCGTGCTAAAGCCACATCAAAATCAACACTGTAGTGACAACGACCGACGGCCATCCCATCGTCGTTCGCATGAGCATGATAGCTGTGGACAAAATAGAAGCGGGCGTTATCTTCGATGCCTTTCCAGAGGGCATGGTCACGATGTTGCTGAACCGGGCTCCAGCCCATGTGGGGGACTTTCAGTTTATCTCCACTCTCATCCACCAGCCCCTTGCCAAAAAATTTTACTCGTCCGGGCATCAGACCCAGGCAGTCAACGCCACCATTCTCTTCGCTGTGATTCAGCATGACCTGCATACCAACGCAGATACCCAGAAGCGGGCGCTGACTTTCGACCACTTCCCGCACTACATCATCCACGCCTTTGGCACGAATTTCTGCCATGCAGTCACGGATAGCCCCGACGCCGGGAAGTACTACATGATCTGCCTGCTGTATAATTTTCGGGTCAGAAGTCACCTTGACACAGGTATCGCTGCTGGCCACGTGTTCCAGAGCTTTACTGGCAGAGTGAAGGTTACCCATCCCATAATCGATGACTGCAACGGTCTTCATTCTTTTAACTCACCGGACAGTTTATTTGTTTCGCTCATGGCTGCTTTTTCGCTGTTGATTAAAGCGAACCTTTGGTGGACGGCATCTGGCCAGCCATGCGGGGATCCAGTTCCAATGCCATTCTCAGTGCCCGGCCGAAAGCCTTGAAGACCGTTTCTATCTGATGGTGAGCATTGCGACCTCGCAGATTATCAATGTGCAGTGTCACATTGGCGTGATTAACAAAGCCCTGGAAGAATTCATAGAACAGGTCAACATCGAACTTGCCAATCATGGCCCGGGTAAAATCAACATTAAACTCAAGACCGGGACGTCCGGAAAAATCGATGACCACTCTGGAAAGCGCCTCGTCCAGCGGTACATAGGAGTGGCCGTAGCGGGTCAGGCCTTTCTTGTCACCAATGGCTTTGGTGAACGCCTGACCCAGGGTAATACCGATATCTTCTACGGTATGGTGGTCATCAATGTCGTTGTCGCCCACAGCCTTGACGTCGAGATCAATCATGCCATGACGGGCAATCTGGTCCATCATATGATCAAGAAAGGGAACACCTGTGTCGAACTGGCCCTTGCCATTACCATCCAGATTGATATCAACCCTGATCTGGGTCTCCAGCGTATTTCTTTCAACACTGGCCTTGCGCTCAGCCATGATAATCTCCGATTGTATCTATTCTGTGCATGGAGTCTGACCCGTTGTTAATAATGCCAGACTCTGATTAAGACCATTCTAACCTGAATGCCTGCCGACTCCCGGACCAAAACCCGGCTATTATACGGAGCAGCTCCGAAGCAGGCGAGCTATTCATCTCGTACTTTGTCGAAAAGGTCACCTTCAAGCCTCTCGAGCAGCCTGTCAATCTGCTTTCGCTTGTTCTGTACAAGCCTGCCACCGGAAGGTCTTTCACGGTCATTGGCCCAGTCCTCCGACCAGCCTACCGTAAAATCCACACACTGTTCAGAAAACTGAGGCAGTGAAAATATCTTGGACTGCTCCAGACAGCCGGTAAGGAAATTATCAACATCCGACTGTTGAATAGGGTATTTGCCCACCGCTTTCTTGATATTTCCAGGCTTGACGACATATATCCAGATTTGCCCTTGCTCGGGTAGGTGACCACCAGTCATGCTCTTGAGTTGTCTGACATTCATCAAGACCCTGCAGTTCAGGGTTTCAGTGCGATCCAGACTGCGGATCTGCTGATCGGATGATGCCAGCAACAAGCCATTGAATAACGTCCCTTCTTTCGGGGTAACACCCAAAACGGTTCTGGTTGGTGATTTTTCAACGACCCTGACAAACCAACCCCGCTGATAACCACTGACCCAGACAGGAAACTCAACCTCATCTTTGTTCAGCTTTTTCTCCCGGGCTGCTTCCAGTATCAGCGTGCCAGAAGCCACCAGATATTGCTTTTGACGGCTATCGACCCCGGGGAAACATGACGAATCCAAAGCCCACGAAGAGATGGGCAAAACCAGACAAAAACCCACCGCCAACCATCGTTGATATGACATTACCCTAAAAGTACCCATTATCTCCATAACCTGTTCCTCAGACATCCAAACGGCATAGGCAGATAACCCCCCCCAACCAGCGTCAGGCAAACAACCACACCTCATAATAGTCGCTGAAAAACATGCCATAGCATGCGGTTGCCCATTCATTGAGTTCGCTGCTTCCAGTTCAATGGGTCATACAACATTTGGCATTTAAAAAATTAATTCATCACAACACTTGCAATTAATTCACATATCTGATTTTTTAAAAGCAATGGTCAGAAGGATCTGATTCATGTCTGCTCAAGTGCTGTTTAAGGACAAAACGCTCAGGCTGGGAGTCGTTGCTTCCCTGACGACACTGATCGCTGTTTCAGCGGACGCTCTCTTATTGCCTCCAAAACCTCTGGCACTGAGTTCATCGTGGGATTGTCGCTCAGGACCTAACAGCGACTGGCTATGCAGAAGCAGCCAGACAGATCGTTACGAACAACCTCTGGAAACCGCTGCGTATTCTGCTTCAGATAGAAACAATGGGTATCCGGAAACGATTCCTCAGAATCAATATCAGCCTGCCAGAGCCGAGCCAGAAATCGACTCCTCGCGGACGTCAGTGCAGCCTGACTATCAACGGCGAGATAACTACGCCAATCCCAACCAACAGACGACTCCGAAACAGCAACCCCGGCAAAGCATCAACGAACTGCTGAGTTCGGAACACGGGAGCTTTGTTATTCAGTGGCTTGCAACACATACCGAAGAGCCATTAAGGGATTTGCAGCGTCGTTTCCCGGTTCTGCAACAGGCGACGATTGTTCGCTATCAGCGCAACAACAAAGATTGGTTTGTATTGCTGGACGGACCTTTCAGAGATAGCCAGTCAGCGATGACAGCCCTCAACAGCCCTCCCCGGTTGTTGCTGACCGACAAGCTCTATCCCTGGACACGCTCTCTGGCCAGCATTCAGAAGCTCAACCTGATTATGCCGGGAGAACTCAGAGCTCCCGGCGGCCCCTCACAGCCATTTAACGAACAGCGTTATGCAGATAATGATCCTCTTAAGCCGGATAATAATCGTTTGTTTGCCAGTATCGCGCCCGCCTACCCAAAGGTGCAACCAGCAGAAACCTATCGGGACTACAACACTGACCCTTACCAGACTTCTGAGCCAATATTTGGATCTTCCTATCAGTCCGACCCCTATTACGATGAGGAAGCACTGGATTTGAATTACAGCACTTCGAGTACACAACGTTATGCCCGGACGATGCCTGAAGCGGATCGTTTCCAAGCAAGAAAGCACTACCAACAGAGCCACCAACAGAGCCACCAACAGGACAGCTATTCAGCTTATTCAGCCCGGAAAGAGATCAACGAATACCGTCGTCCAAAAGAAACCAGAGAGTACCGAGAGCCTGCCAAACAGAGCATCCTCGGAGCCTCCCCAAACAGTTACGCTATCCAGTGGCTGGCTGGAACCCGAAGAGATACTCTCGAAAGAGTCCGCAGGCGCTATGCACAGTTGAGTGACGCCCAGATCATACACTACCGAAAAGGACGACAAGACTGGTTTTTGCTCGTAGGCTCCCCCTATACCAGCAAAGGTCAGGCTAAAAGGGCACTTTCCAACCCGGAGCTGGCGCGTATTTCTACACGTCTGTACCCCAGAGTCCGATCAGTTAATGAACTAAAAAGTCTCATATCAGCTAAGCCAGAAAGGGCTCAGCAGATTCACTCCCAGATAGTTACCCAGCCAAAGGGGTCGGTCTTCAGCGGAACGGGTAACAGCTACACTATCCAGTGGTTTGCAGCCAACAAGCCGGAAGCCATTGAGAAGCTGAAGAAACGATTCCCTGAATTGAGATCTGCTGTCACTGCCCGATACCGTAAAAATCAGAAAGACTGGTATGTTCTTCTGCAAGGTCAGTTCAGCAGCAGCAAAGAGGCTCTGGCTGTTCTTAATTCACCTCAACTGAAAGACGCTGTTCAGGTTCTCTACCCTTGGACCCGCTCGGTGAAATCCCTCAAGAAACTTCAGGCCCGGGAGAGTTAGGAAACAATATTTTCATCCCCCTTGCCAACTCCTCAAACACTTGCTGTACACTACCCTGAACAAGCAATAACAACACTTTGTACCCTGAGATCCCGAGGTCTCCCATGAATCGTGCAATTAAACTCATCGCCTCTGTGGTGGCTGGCATCATTATTCTTGTGGTTGCCGCTGCCCTGATTCTTCCAAAAGTAATTGATCCCAACAATTACCGGGATGACATTTCCAAACTGGTTTATGACAACACAGGCCTGACACTCACGATTGACGGCCCCATTGACTGGTCGGTCTTTCCCTGGCTGGGACTTTCCCTCGAGCAGGTGAATGTAAAAGGTGCAGACAACTCCGATCTGGCTGAACTGGGTAAAGCGGAAGTCAGCGTTAAACTGCTACCTTTGTTAAGCAAAAAAGTAGAGATGCAAACAGCCAGACTGATAGGACTAGAGCTCAACCTGGTCAAAAATGAGTCTGGCCAAGGCAACTGGGAAGTTTCCAAAAATGCAGCCAGCCAACCTGCAGCAACAGAGACCACAACCGTTATAACGCCCGAAGGTAAAACCGAATCTGCTCCTCTGGAGCTGGATATTGCCCATGTCACTGTTGAAGGATTGGTGATCCGTTACAACGACAAGAGCACAGGCAAAACCTATCTGGTTGATCAGGCGGGATTGGAAACCGGGGCAGTTCGCAACAATGAGCCTTTTGACTTCAATCTGAAAGCGCGCATTAGAAGCGGTGAACCGGATCTGACGCTGATGACTGGCATCAGTGGCGTTCTGATATTCAACCTTAAAGACGGCACTTATGATCTGAAAGATCTCAATATCTCCGCCAGCCCGGCAGAAGAGAACCTTGTTGGGGAAAGCGCCGAAACCCTGCAAATTGTTGGCTCTTTGAATATTCAGCAAAAGCCACTGATGGTGAAAGGTCACCTCGATGTCACTCAATTCAATCCGGGCAAGTTTTTAAAAGAGATCAAGATCCTGCTCCCGCCCATGGCAGATCCCGGGGCAATGACTCAGATGGCTTTCAAGAGCAGCTTTAGCACCGATGGTAATAGTTTCTCTGCGGACAAGCTGGATCTGACGCTGGATGGTTTCAACATCGATGGCTTTTTCAAAATCGGAAATCTGGAACAACAGGACATGACCTTTCAGTTCAAAGGCGGTGATCTGAACCTGGATCGCTATCTGCCACCAACTTCTGAAGAGACAGCATCCAAAGAAGAAAAATCAGAAGGTGTTCAAAACACAGAGCCCCCAACCGTTGCATCAGGCACTGCAAAAGCACTTCAGCCAAATCAGGAGCTGCCACTGATTCCGGAAGACACCCTGCGTCCTCTGAACATCAAAGGCTCTTTGGAGCTGACTTCCCTGACCGTTGCAAAACTCATTTTTAATCAGCCTTCAGTCCAGCTCACAGCCCTGAAAGGGCGCCAGGATATCAAGCTAACTTCCGGCTTTTATGACGGGAGCATTGATCTGGACGGCAAACTCGATGTTCGCAAGAAAGGTGATCCCGACGTTCAGACAACAGCAAACCTGAAAGGTATCAACCTGCAGGCTTTGGCCCAGCCTATACCGGCGCTGAAGTCTATTGAGGGTAAAGTGAATGCAGACATGAGCCTGACGACCCATGGCCAGCTACAAAGTGTTCTGACCAGTAACCTGAACGGTAAGATCGACTTCAAAGTCGATCAGGGGGCCTTTACTGAGGCTAACTTTGACAAGATGGTGTGCGAGGGAATTGCCAGGATTCGCAAGCAGGATCTGCAGAAAAAAGACTGGGGTCATACCACCCGGTTCACCCAGCTTAGAGGCAGTTTCACCATTAGCAACGGGGTAGCCAGCAATAAAGACCTGACTGCTGCCCTGACCAACCTGAACCTCAAAGGTGACGGTAATATCAATCTGGTCAAACAGACTCTGGATTATCATTTGGGCCTGAACATCAGTGGCGACCGTGCTCCTGATAGCGATCCAGCTTGCGTGGTTAACGAAGACTACGTCAACGTCACCTGGCCGGTTCGTTGCCAGGGCAAGCTAGGCCAGCAGGAGTGTGGCGTTGACACCGAGCGTCTGGCCGACACTATTGCTTCACTGGCCAGACAGGAAGTGAAAAAGCGTCTGGAAAAAGAGATTGAGAAAAAAGCCGGACACTTGAAAGACGCTCTGAAAGGTCTTTTCAAGTAAATAAAACCAATTTTTCTAATTTTCTTGCTCTCTTCCCTTCACTCACCTTTGTCGTTATCAGTGAGGGGAAGTACATGGTGCCATAGCCATTCGTAGACAGCCACTGACAGATAAGTCGTCCTTCAGCCAAGCATCTATTTCGTATTTTGTTAACAATCTAAATTCGTTATGTTATAACATTTACAAAGCTGACAAATGTCGACTACATTTATTGCACCCA